>NZ_WVUH01000291.1 GCF_017614955.1 Micromonospora echinofusca | reverse complement strand
GAGCAGGAGCAGCCCGCCGACGACCATCCCGAGGAGGCGCACCCCGGGTACGTCGTACCAACTGATCTCCTCGGCGGCGAGCGGGGCGGTGAGCGGCAGGGCGGCGGTGGGGAGTCCGGACATGTCCGCACTGTGCCACGTCGGTGCCGGAGGCGCGCTCCCACAATAGGAAGGTTTGTTGACTATTTAACGGCCGGATGTGACCATGGCAGCACCCGCCGCCACCGGAACGCGGCGGGCGGCACTTGGTGATTCGGGGGTTCGGCTGGATGAGCACTTCGACGGGTAACCTGCCCAGCCTGGCGGCGGCCGTCCTGCAACCCGGGTTCGTCGGCACCACACCGCCGCCCTGGGTCTGCCGCTGGCTCGGCGAGGGGCTGACCTCGGTGGTCCTCTTCGCCCGCAACGTCACCGACTACGACCAGGTCACCCGGCTTACCGCGATGCTCCGCAGCGAGCGTCCCGACGTGCTCGTCGCCATCGACGAGGAGGCCGGCGACGTGACCCGGATGGAGTCGGTGCGGGGCAGCTCCCGGCCCGGCAACCTCGCCCTGGGGGCGATCGACGACCCGGCGTTGACCGAGGACGTCGCCCACGACCTCGGACGCGAGCTGGCCGCCGCCGGCATCACCCTCAACTACGCCCCCGACGCCGACGTGAACTCCAACCCGGCCAACCCGGTGATCGGGGTACGCGCCTTCGGGGCCGACCCGCAGCTCGTCGCCCGGCACACCGCCGCCTGGGTACGCGGTCTGCAACGCGGCGGCGTGGCCGCCTGCGCCAAGCACTTCCCCGGCCACGGTGACACCCACGTCGACTCCCACCTGGACGTGCCCCGGATCGAGGCCAGCCGGGCCGCCCTCGACGCCTGCGAACTGCCCCCGTTCCGGGCCGCCATCGACGCCGGGGTGCAGGCCGTGATGAGCGGCCACCTGCTGGTCCCGGCGCTGGACCCGGAGCTGCCGGCAACCCTCAGCCGGCGCATCCTGACCGGTCTGCTCCGCGAGGAGATGGGCTTCCAGGGCGCGGTGATCACCGACGGCATCGAGATGCGCGCCGTCGCCGACCGGTACGGCCTCGGGGGCGCCGCGGTGCGGGCCCTCGCCGCCGGTGCCGACGCGATCTGCGTCGGTGGCGGGTACGCCGACGAGGCGACCGCCCTGACCCTGCGCGATGCGATCGTCGCCGCCGTCGTCAACGGTGAGCTGGCCGAGGAGCGACTGGTCGAGGCCGCGAAACGGGTCGACCAGCTGGCCGCCTGGACGGTCTCGGCCCGGGGCGACCGGGCCGGGGCGGTCCCGGGCCCGGACGGCTCCCCGGTCGGGCTGGCCGCCGCCCGCCGGGCGGTACGCCTCACCGTCGCCCCCGGGCCGGCCGCACCGCTGCCGCTGACCGGCCCGGTGCACGTGGTGGAGTTCGAACCGCCCCGCAACATCGCGATCGGCCCGGAGACCCCGTGGGGGGTGGCCGCCCCGCTGGCCGCCCGGCTGCCGGGCACCACGACGGTCCGGGTCGGACCGGAGACGCCGGCCAGCGCCGCCGACCTCTGTGGCCCCGCCGTCGACCGTCCGCTCGTCCTCGTGGTACGCGACCTGCACCGGCACCCCTGGATGCGCGCGGCGGTCGACGCCGCCCTCGCCGGCCGGCCGGACGCGGTCGTGGTGGAGCTGGGCGTACCGGCGGCGGTGACCGGTCAGGTGCACCTCGCCACCTACGGCGCCAGCCGGGTCGGTGCCCGGGCCGCCGTCGAGGTGCTCACCGGCGCCCACTGACCACCCGACCGGGGCGCCCCGCCCCGCCCCGCCGGGCCGGACGCGCCGGACGTCAGCCGGTGGTCAGGTCGGCGTACTCGGGATGCCGGTCGATGTACGCGGAGACGAACGGACAGCGGGCGATCACCCGGCCGCCCCGGGCCCGGACCTGGTCCAGCGCGCCCCGGGCCAGCGTCCCGCCGAGCCCCAGGTCCCGGAACTCCGGATCGACCTCGGTGTGGGTGAAGACGACGGTCTCGCCGCGCAACTGGTACGCCGCGAAGCCGGCCAGGGCGTCGTCGACCAGGATCTCGAACCGACGGCGCGCCGGATTGTCCTCGACCAGGGTGTTCACCCCGTCATTGTGGCTGCTCGGCGCGGGCTGCGGGGGTCAACCCCGGTGCTGGCCGTCGATCAGCCCGTCGACCGCGTCGAGCAGGCCGTCCACCTCGTCGGCCGTGTTGTAGTGGTAGATGCTGACCCGGACCCCACCGCCGGTGTCCCGCAGCCCCATGGTGGTGAAGTACTCGTAGGCGTAGTAGTCACCCGAGGAGACGCAGATCCCGCGTCCGCCCAGCGCCGTGGCGACCTCGGCCGGGTGCCGACCGTCGATCCGGAACGACACCGTCGGGCAGCGCCGTTGCGGCGCGCCGTACACGGTGACCTGTGGCCGGGCCGCGAACCCGGTCAGCAGCCGGTCCAGCAGTTCCGCCTCGTACGCCTGCGCGGCGGCGAGACTGTGCCGCAACCGGCTGCGCCGGCTCCCGGTGCCGTCCCCGGCCAGCCCGGCGAGGTGGTCCACCGCCGCCCGGAGCCCGGCGAGCAGCGGGAAGGCCGGCGTACCCGCCTCGAACCGCTGCGGCACGGTGTCCGGGGCGGGCATCAGCTTCGCCGGCCGAAGCGGGGCCCAGCGGGCCGGGTCGGCGACCATCGCGGCCAGGTGCGGCCCGGACCACTTGTAGGCACTGGTGACCAGGAAGTCGGCGCCCAGCGCCGCCAGGTCGGTCGGCAGGTGCGGGACGGCGTGCACCCCGTCCACGCAGACCAGGGCCCCGACGGCGTGGGCGGTCCGGGCGATCGCCGCGACGTCCGGGACGGTGCCGATCGCGTTGCTCGCCCCGGTCACCGCCACCAGCCGGGTCCGTTCCCCGACCAGGTCGGCGTACTGGTCGACGGGCAACTCACCGGTCACCGGGTCGAACTCCGCCCAGCGCACCGTCGCCCCGGCCACCCCGGCGGCCTGTACCCACGGCCGGACGTTCGCGTCGTGATCGAGCCGGGAGACCACCACCTCGTCACCGGGGCGCCAGTCGGCGCTCAGCAGACCGGCCAGCTGGTACGTCAGGGCGGTGGCGCTCGGCCCCAGGACCACCCCGTCCGGGTCCCCGCCGACCAGGTCGGCGATCGCCGCCCGGGCCTCGGCGAGCAGCCGCAGCGACCGCCGGCCCGGCGCGTTCGCCTCGGTACGGTTGGCGATCGACGTGGTCATGGCGGCGGCGACGGCCTCGGCCACCGTGCCGGCGGTCTGGGTACCGGCCGCACCGTCGAAGTGGGTGAGACCCTCGGCGAGGGCGGGGTAGGCGGCCCGGATCCGGGCGACGTCCAGCGACATGCCGGCCACCCTAACGCCCACTCCCGGCGGTCGGCAGCGACCGGACCGGCCGTCCGGCGTCGGGGCGGACGGGCGGGCCCCCCGTACCCTTGGTCGGGTGACGAACCGACGCATCCCCTCGTTGACCCCCGCCCGTCGCGCCGCCGGCCTGCTCGCCGGGCTGGCCCTCGGCGCCGCCGTACTCGCCGGTTGCAGTTCCGAGGGCGCCTCCACCGACTGCGGGCTGGACGCCTGCACCGTCACCTTCGACCGGGGTGTCGAGGCGAAGGCCTCGATCCTCGGCGTGGACGCCAGGCTGGTCAGTGCCCAGGGCGACCAGGTGACCCTCGAGGTCGCCGGTGAGCAGATCACCCTCACCACCGGCCAGGCGGCCACCGAGGTGGGCGGCCTCTTCGTGACCCTGGACAGCGCCACCGACACCCAGGTCAAGGTACGCATCTCACGTAACCAGAACGGCTGAGTCGGGCGGGTGGGCGGTGGCCCACGTTTGGAAATCTCCGGAACCGGTGATTGTGGCGCCATGTCGCTCACCAGAAACGCTGAAGCCACCGCCTCCCGTACCGCCAACAGCAGATCCCTGGAACTGCTCGCCCGGGCCGGATTCATCGGGTACGGCATCGTCCACCTCCTCATCGCCTGGCTCGCCCTCCAGATCGCCTTCGGTCGCTCCACCGGGGACGGGGACCAGTCCGGCGCCCTGCAGACCCTCGCCGCCCAGCCGATGGGCAAGTTCCTCGTCGGCGCGATCGGGGTCGGCCTGCTCGCCATGGCCCTCTGGCAGGCCCTCGAAGCGGTCGTCGGGCACCGCTCCGAGCAGGGCGGCCACCGGACCACGGAGCGGATCGCCTCCGTCGGGCGGACCGTCGTCTACCTCTACTTCGCCTGGAGCGCGTGGAAGGTCCTCTCCGGCGCCGAGGCGTCCAGCGCCGACAAGTCGGAGGCGTTCAGCGGCAAGCTGATGGAGTCCGCCGGGGGCCGTTGGCTGGTCGGGCTGGCCGGCCTGGTGCTCGCCGCCATCGGCGTGGGGCTGGTCGTCTACGGGGTGAAGAAGAAGTTCCTCAAGCACCTCAAGACCGGCGAGATGAGCCCGAAGACCCGCCGGCTCAGCGAGCGGCTGGGTGTGGCCGGGTACGCCGCCAAGGGCGGGGTGTACGGCATCGCCGGTCTGCTGGTGATCCTCGCCGCGGTCAACTACGACCCGGACCGGGCCCGTGGCCTGGACGCCGCGCTGCGTACGCTGCGTGACCAGTCGTACGGCACGCTGCTGCTCACGCTGATGGCGCTGGGTCTCGCCGCTTACGGTGTGTACTGCTTCGTGCAGTCCCGCTACCGCAAGGTCTGACTGGCCGGATCGGGCGACACCGGGCACCATAGGGCCTTTGCCCGGGCTGGTCCTCCTGCACCCTCGCAGCGACCGGCCCGGGTGCCCCGGCCGTCCGCGAAGGAGGAAGCACTGGTGCAGACCTATCTCGGTACGATCGCCGCGACGCTCGCCGCCGCGGCGGTCGCGCTCGTCGGGGTGGAGGTGGCCCATCGGGTCATCCGCCGGCTCGGCCGGCGCTCCCTGCTGTTGACCGAGCTCTCCGAGCACTCGCACCGGCCGTTCCGGGTCGCCGCCACCGTCCTCGCCGTGCAGTTCGCCGTCCGGTTCAGCACCGGGTACGCGGTCGGTGAGCCCTGGCGACGGGCGCTGCTGCACGGGCTCGTGCTCGCGGTGATCGCGGCGACCGCCTGGTTCGTGGCGTCCCTGCTGGTGGTGACCGAGGACACCGCGTTGGCCCGGTTCCGTACCGACGTCCCGGACAACCGGCACGCGCGGCGGATCCGTACCCAGGTGGTGATGCTGCGGCGGGTGACGATCGCGGTCATCGTCGTCCTCGCCGGGGGCGTGATGCTGATGACCTTCCCGGCGGTCCGGGGGGTCGGCGCGAGCGTGCTCGCCTCGGCCGGGGTGATCGGGGTGGTCGCCGCGCTCGCCGCGCAGAGCCTGCTCGGCAACGTCTTCGCCGGTCTCCAGCTCGCCTTCAGCGACGCGGTACGCCTCGACGACGTGGTCGTCGTCGAGGGGGAGTGGGGCCGGATCGAGGAGCTGACCCTCAGCTACGTGGTGGTGCAGATCTGGGACGACCGACGGCTGATCCTGCCCACCTCCTACTTCACCAGCAAACCCTTCCAGAACTGGACCCGTACCCAGGCCGCCGTGCTGGGCACCGCCGAGTTCGACGTGGACTGGGCGGTACCGGTGCAGTCCATGCGGGAGGAGCTGCGCCGGCTGGTCGAGGGGACCGACCTGTGGGACGGCCGGGTCTGCGTGCTCCAGGTGACCGACGCGGTCGGCGGCATGGTCCGGGTACGCGCGCTGGTGAGTGCCGCCGACGCGCCGCGCCTGTGGGACCTGCGCTGCCTGGTCCGCGAGCATCTGGTGGGCTGGCTGCGCGACCAGCGGCCGACCGCGCTGCCCCGGCTGCGCACCGAGGTGGGCGACGCCTCCGCCGCGCTGGTCTGGCAGTCCACCCCTGCCCGCCGTCCGGTCCGCCGCCGTACGGAGAACGGCCGCGCCGACGGGCACACCGGGAACGGGCGAGCCGACGGGCACACCGGGAACGGCCGCGCCGACGGGACCCCTGCCGACGGCCCCGACGGCGTCCCCGTTCCCGACGACGCCCGGGTCTTCGGTGGCAGCCACGACGGCGACGCCCGGGGTGGCGCCTTCGTCGGCCCGGACGAGCCCGTCGAGGCAAACCGCTGAACCGGTAAGGAAGGGCCCCCTCTTATCGCATCCTGTAGGTGAAGGGGCCCTTCCCAACTCCCGACGCCGGTGCTGGCCGACCGTCTCCGGCGCGTGACGCGGCACGGTCCGACGGACTGACCCCTCCGCACAGGATTGGCCGGTGACGACTCCGGGCATACAGCGCGGTGGTGAAGAAAGGAGGACAGCATGGCTGACGTAGCGAGTCGCGGTACGTCCCGGACCGGGGCGGAGGCGTCGACCGCCGAACTGGTGCAGCGCGCCACCGAGCAGGTCACCCGACTCATCCGGGACGAGTTGGCCCTGGCCCGCGCGGAGCTGGCCGAGAAGGGCCGGCACGCCGGGAAGGGGGTCGGTCTCTTCGGCGGCGGCGGCGCCCTCGCCCTCTACGGGCTCGGCGTGCTGATCGCCGCGGCGGTGCTGCTGCTGGCGTCGGTACTGCCGGCGTGGGTGGCCGCGTTGATCGTCGCGGTGGTGCTCTTCCTGGTCGCCGGGGTGCTCGCCCTCGCCGGGAAGAAGCAGGTCAGCCAGGCGGTCCCGCCGACGCCCCAGGAGACGGTCCGCAGCGTCCGGGCGGACATGGACACCGTGACCGCCGCGGTCCGGGACAGGGGACGGTCATGACCGGCAACGGCAACCGTAACGTCGACCCGGAGACGTTGCGCGCGGAGATCCGACGGACCCGGATCGAGCTCGGGGAGACGGTCGAGGCGCTGGCCGCCAAGGCGGACGTCAAGGCCCGGCTCAAGGACTCGGCCGACCAGGCGAAGGAACGGATGCGGGAGCAGGCCGCCCAGACCCGGGACCGGGTACGGGAACAGGCGGTACGACTGCGCGGGCAGGCCGCCGCGGTACGCGCCGCCGGGCCGCGCTCGGGTACCACGGTGCGCCGTGGCCCGCTGCCGGTCGCGGTGCTGCTCGCCGGTGCGGTGGCGGTCGTGGTGGTGCTGGTGGTACGAGGGAGGCGTAGCAGGTGAGCAGGGGAATCAGCCACGCGGCGTACAAGCCGGTCGGGGTGCTGCTGGGCATCGCGGCCGGTGCGGTGGCCGGTACGGTGTTCCGACAGGTCTGGAAGGTGACCGCCGGGGACGGCGAGGCACCGAGCGCGACCGACGAGGACCGGCGCTGGGGCGAGATCCTCGCGGCGGCGGCCCTCCAGGGTGCGATCTTCGCGGTGGTGCGGGCGGCCGTGGACCGGGGCGGGGCGGTCGGCGTCCGCCGGTTGACCGGCCGCTGGCCGAACTGAGCGGCCCGCCCGCCGACCCCTGCCGGCAGCTCTTCCGGACCCCCTCCGCCACCTGCGCGGAGGGGGTCCGGCGGCTTCGGGTTATACCGGGTGCTGCCGGTCCGCGCCAGTAGCCGTCCGCACAGCCACGGGTACGGAGAACGGGCCGGTTCATGATCTGGGACGGGTCGAACCCGTGCGTTCTCGGGTCTCATGTCGGAGAATTTCGTCGGGTAGGCTGTGCGAAGTTTTTGCGTACGTGGTTTGCTGTTCCACGCTGTTGAGAGACGGCGTGGGTTGAGAAGTCTCCTCCGTGGGGGCAGCCTCAGGCACCGCTGCTCGAAAACGGCCAACCGGCCGCACGGCGTGCTCGGCCGCCAGTTTTAGAAGGAGATACACATGGCGCAGGGAACCGTGAAGTGGTTCAACGCAGACAAGGGCTTCGGCTTCATCACCGTCGACGGCGGGGGTGCTGACGTGTTCGTCCACTTCTCGGCGATCCAGACCAGCGGCTACCGCACGCTGGAGGAGAACCAGCGGGTGGAGTTCGAGATCGCTCAGGGCCAGAAGGGCCCGCAGGCTGAGCAGGTCCGTCCCATCTGAGCAGTCGGCACCACGTAACAACAACAGCAGCACGACAGAGCCCCGGACCGGGTGGTCCGGGGCTCTGTCGTATTCCCGTCACCGTGGCCGGCCGCGGGTCGGCGCGACCGGCGACCGTGCCGCCGGCACCGGTGCGGCCAGCGGCGCCGGGCGGCCAGCGCACGGCACTCGCGGGTGCGGTCAGCGGCGCCGGGCGGCCAGCGCCCGCCGGAGCAGCAGCAGCCCGGCCAGGACCAGCACCGGTCCGACCACCACCCAGACCCGGTGGCCGGTCATCAGGCTGCCCGGCACGTAGCCGAGCCCCTGCACCGTCCAGAGCGCGCCGACCACCACGGCCAGCAGGCCGGCGGTCAGCGGCAGCCAACTGCGGACCGGGCCGTTCTGCGGGTCCGTCCCGCCCCGGGTCACCACCGGTCGTGCACCTGCGGGCGGATCAGGTCGTCGTAGCCGGTCCGGACGGCGGCGAGGGTGTCGGCGTCCAGGGGTGGCACCGCTGCGGCGGCGGCGTTGCCCCGGGCCTGGGCCGCGTCCCGGGCGCCGGGGATCACCACGGTCACCCCCGGCTGGTCGAGGATCCAGCGCAGCGCGAACTGCGCCATGGTGACCGACTCCGGAACGAGCGGGGCGAGCCGGCGGACGGCGGCCAGCCCGACACCGTAGTCCACACCGGAGAAGGTCTCCCCGACGTCGAACGCCTCGCCGTGCCGGTTGTAGCTGCGGTGGTCGTCGGCGGCGAACCGGGTCCGCTCGTCGTACCGGCCGGAGAGCAGGCCACTGGCCAGCGGCACCCGGGCGATGATGCCCACCCCGGCGGCGGAGGCGGCCGGCAGTACCTGCTCCAGCGGCTTGTGCCGCAGCGCGTTGAGGATGATCTGGATGCTGGCCACCCCGGGGCGGGCGATCGCGGTCAGCGCCTGGTCGCAGGTCTCCACGCTCACCCCGTACCCGGTGATCCGCTCCTCGGCGACCAGGGTGTCCAGGGCGTCGAAGACGGTGTCGGAGTCGACCACCGCGCTCGGCGGGCAGTGCAGCTGCACCAGGTCGAGGCGGTCCACCCCGAGGTTGGTCCGGGAGCGGTCCGTCCACTGGCGGAAGTTGGCCAGGGTGTACGCCTCGGGGGTCTGCGGCACCCGACGACCCATCTTGGTCGCCACCAGCAGACCGGCGTCCGGGTGCGACCGGAGGTACCGGCCGATCAGTTGCTCGCTGCGCCCGTCGCCGTACACGTCGGCGGTGTCGACGAAGGTCACGCCGGCCGTCACGGCGGCGTCGAGGGTCTCCAGGGCGGTCGTCTCGCTGACCGTGCCCCAGTCCGCCCCGAATTGCCAGGCACCGAGTCCGACCACCCCGACCGCCCGACCGAGCCGGGTGAAGCTGCGTTCTTCCACGGCCCGAGCCTAGTCGCCCCGTTGTCCGGGACCGGAGACGCCGCTACCGTGTATGCAAAACGTACGTACGGTTTATTTGAGGAGGCGCCCGTATGTGGGAACCCGGTACCTACCTGCGCTACGCCGAGGAACGCTCCCGGCC
>NZ_WVUH01000290.1 GCF_017614955.1 Micromonospora echinofusca | reverse complement strand
GTCGCTGTCGTCGGCGCCGTCCAGCGCGGCGGCCATGGCGGCCACGGTGGGGGACCGGTAGATCACCCCGACCGGCAGTTCCCGGCCGGTCTCGGCGCGGACCCGCGCGGCGAGCCGGCCGGCCATCAGCGAGTTGGCGCCGAGGGCGAAGATGTCGTCGTGCACCCCGAGCCCGGGAGCAGTGGGCGACGCGGCGGCCGGTCCACTGTCGGCGGCCGGTGCGGCCGGTCCGTCGCCGGTCGCCGCCGGGGCCGGTCCGCCGCCGGGGTTGCCGAGCAGGTCGGCGACGAACCCGGCGAGGAGCCGTTCGGTGCCGGTACGCGGGGCGGTGACCGGGGCGGTCAGGCCGGCGCTGGCCCGGTCCGGCGCGGGCAGGGCGGACCGGTCGACCTTGCCGCTGACGGTCAGCGGCAAGGCGTCGAGGGTGACCACCACGTCCGGTACCAGGTAGGCGGGCAGCCGGTCGGCGAGGAAGGCGCGCAGCCCGGCCGGGTCGTGACCGCTGGCCGCGTACCCGACCAGGCGGGTGGCGTCACCCGCACCCCGGGCCACCACCACCGCGTCGGTGACGGCGGGATGCTCGGCCAGCACGGCGGCCACCTCGTCCGGTTCCACCCGGTGCCCGCGCAGCTTGATCTGGTGGTCGATGCGGCCCAGGTAGTCGAGGTTCCCGTCGGGGTGCCGCCGCACCTGGTCGCCGCTGCGGTAGCGGCGCGCCCCGGGTGGGCCGTCCGGGTCGGGGACGAACCGCTCGGCGGTCAACGCCGGCCGGGCGTGGTAGCCCCGGGCCACCCCGGCACCGCCGATCACCAGTTCGCCGACCTCGCCGTCGGGTACCGGCCGGCCCTGCGGGTCGAGCACGGCGACGTGCACGCCGGTGACCGGTACGCCGATGGACGGCCGCCGACCGTCGGGGTGCACCTGCGCCAGGGTGGCCCAGACGGTGGCCTCGGTGGGGCCGTAGGCGTTGAACATCCGCCGCCCCGGCGCCCACCGCTGCACCAGCGCGGCGGGCAGTGCCTCACCGGCGCAGACCAGCACGGCCAGGTCGGGCAGGGGTTCGTCGGGCAGGGTCGCCAGCACCGACGGTGGCAGCGTCAGGTGGCTGATCCGTCGGGTACGCAGGGTGGCGGCCAGGTCCGGTCCGGGCGCGATGGCGGGCCGGTCCGCCAGGACCAGGGTCGCGCCGGTGGCCAGCGCCATGGCGGTCTCGAAGACCGAGGCGTCGAAACTGGTCGGGGCGAACTGGAGGACCCGGTCACCGGGGCCGACCCCGAACGCGTCGGCCTGGGCGCGGACCAGGTTGGCCAGGCCGCCGTGGCTGAGCTGGGCGCCCTTGGGCCGGCCGGTGGAACCCGAGGTGTAGATCAGGTACGCGAGGTGCCGTCCGGTCGGTGCCTGCGGCGCCGCCCCGGTCACCGGCCCGGTCTCTGCGGCGGCCTCGGCCGGGTCGATCCGGCGGACCCGCCCGGCCGGCAGCCGGTCCAGGGTGTGCGCCTCGGCCACGACCAGGTCCACGCCGGAGTCGGCGAGCATGTAGGACAGCCGCTCGGCGGGGTAGGACGGGTCCAGGGGTACCCACGCACCGCCGGCCAGCAGGACGCCGAGCACCGCCACGACGTACCCGGGCGAGCGGTCCAGGGCGATCCCGACCGGCACGTCCGGCCCGACGCCGTGGCGGCGCAGGTGGGCCGCCACCCGGTGGGCGCGGGCGGCCAGGTCGGCGTAGCTCAGCGACCGGTCGGCGGCCTCCACCGCGACCGCGTCGGGGGTACGGGCGGCGTGTGCGAGGACCGCCTCGTGGAACAGCACGGAATCGCCGGGCATCGACGTACCTATCCTCATCAGGCCGGTGGGGTGAACGTCCAGTGGGCGGTGCCGTCCGGCCGCAGGACCAGACGCGAGGTGTCGCCGAAGACGAACTCCTGTTCCTGCGGCGGTGCCTCGTGCAGGTCGGTGGTGATGTCGAGGACCCCCTCGGCCCCGGTGGTCGACGCGACGAGGGTGATGTCGACACCCGGGCCGCTGATCCGGTACGTCGGCTCGTCGGCGTCGGTGGGTCGCCCGGGTGGGCTGGTGGTGGCCCGGTAGCCCAGGGCGCCGAGCGCGTCGGCCATCCGGGCCGCCCGGGGTGGCCGTACCCGCAGGGTGACCGCGGTGATGTCGCGCAGCCGGCGCCGGTCGCCGGTACCGGTGCCGAAGGCCGCGTCGAGGTAGCCGCTGCGCAGCAGTTCCCCGTCCGGCCCGCGACGGGCGGAGACCGAGTCGAAGTACTCGCCGGTGACCTCGTTGAGGAACATCAGCAGCGGGCTGTCCGCGCCGAGGTCGGCCCGCAGCATGTGGTACCAGGGGTGGACGTCGCCGGTGTCGGCGGCGGTGCGGGTGACCAGCTCGTATTCGCCGCCGATGCCGGGCCCGGTGTCGAGCAGTTCCCGGGCGCGGTGCACCGAACCGGGGTGTTCGAAGGAGAAGACCAGCCCGCCGGTGAGTCGGCGGGGGCCGGGCAGCGCGCCGTCGAACAGCTCCAGGAGGGTGTTCGTGCCGGCCACCCCGAGGGCCGAGTACCGCCCGGCGATGGAGCTGGTGACGTTTTTCGGTTTCACCCGGGCGAATTGTTCACGCAGCATCTCGCAGGCGTATATGTCGCGGAAGGCGGCCGGGTCGACTAGGACCACAACGTGGTCCAGTAACGGGGTCGGGATGGCGCGCGAATGCGTCTGCGCGAATGGCACGTCGATTTCCTCTCGCCGTTTTCCGGGCGTTCCACCACGGGATGCAGGCGTGGTCAGCCTAATTTCGCCGCGCTGCGTCGGAGTACTGGGGGAAACCCCAACGGGCGGAACCTAGGGGGCGCGATGCGGGTGTCGCAGTGTTAACTGGTTACCGGTCCGCACTCAATGAAATCCAAGGGATTCAATATGAATCTACCCATTCGGTGGGTACCGTGACGACCCGGTCGGCCGTACTCGCCGGCGTCGGTGGCTGGGTGCCGCCGCGCGTGGTCACCAACGCGGACCTCTCCGCCGGACTGGACACCTCGGACGAGTGGATCCGGTCCCGGACCGGGATCGTGCAACGCCACCTCGTCGATCCGGGCACGTCCACCTCGGACCTGGCGGTCGAGGCGGCCCGGCGGGCCCTGGACTGCGCCGGCACCCCCGCCGTGGACGCCGTCGTGGTGGCCACCATGACGCCGGACCGGTCCTGCCCGGCCACCGCCCCCGAGGTGGCCTCCCGGCTGGGACTGACCGGGGTGGCCGCGTACGACGTGGGAGCCGTCTGCACCGGGTTCGTCTACGCGCTGGCCACCGCGGCCGGCCTGATCGCCACCGACCTCGCCGACCGGGTCCTGGTGATCGGCGCCGACGCACTCTCGGCGGTGACCAACCCGGCCGACCGCACCACCGCCGTGGTCCTCGCCGACGGGGCGGGGGCGGTCGTGCTGCGCGCCGGCGCCCCCGACGAACCCGGCGCCCTCGGCCCCTTCGACCTGGGCAGCGACGGGGAGGGCAGCGACCTGATCCAGGTGGCCGCCGGCGGGGCCCGGCAACGGCTGTCCGGCCGGCCGGTCGACCCGGCCGCGCACTACTTCACCATGGACGGCCGCGAGGTGTTCCGCAACGCGGTCCTGCGGATGTCCGCCTCGTCCCGCACCGTCGTGCGACGCGCCGGCTGGCAGCTCGACGAGGTCGACCGGATCGTCAGCCACCAGGCCAACATCCGCATCCTCAACGCCCTCGCCGACGACCTCGACCTGGCCCGGGACCGGATCGTGGCCAACATCGACCGGGTCGGCAACACCGGTGCCGCCTCCATCCCGCTGGCCCTCGCCGACGCCGCTGCCACCGGTGTGCTGACCCCCGGCGACCGGGTCCTGCTCACGGCCTTCGGGGGCGGTCTGACCTGGGGGTCGACCGTGCTCGTCTGGCCACAGCTACCACCGACCGAACACCACGAGGAGCGTGCGACATGACCGACGTGTACCAGCAGGTGGTGCAGATCCTCACCACCCGCTTCGAGGTGGAACCGGACGAGATCGGCCCGGACGTGACCTTCGAGGAACTGGAACTGGACTCGCTGTTCATGGTGGAACTGGCCCTGGTCCTGCAGAAGGAGTTCCACATCAAGATCGCCGACGAGGACACCACCCCGCGTACCACCATCGCCGCCCTGGCCGGCGTCATCGAAGCCTCGTTGGCCCGCGCGGCGTGACCGGGATGGAGACCGTCGTCACCGGCCTGGGGCTGGTCACCCCGGGCGGGATCGGCGTGGCGCGGACCTGGCAGACGGTCTGCGCCGGGACCTCCACCGCAGCCCACGACCCCGACCTGGCCGGCCTGCCCGTCGACCTCTCCTGCCGGGTACCCGGTTTCGACCCGCGCGCTACCGTCGGCCGCCGTCACTGGCAGTACGACCGGCTCGTGCAGTTCGCGCTGGTGGCCGCCCGGGAGGCGGTGGCCGACGCCGGTCTCGACCCGACCACCTGGGACGGCGCCCGGGTCGGCGTGGTGATCGGCGTCGGCATGTGGGGGGTGACCACCACCGCCACCCAGCACGCCGTCCTCGCCGCCGAGGGTCCCGAGGCGGTCTCCGCGCTGCTGCTGCCGATGATGCTGTCCAACATGGCCGCCGGGCAGGTCGGCATGGACCTGCGTGCGGGCGGACCGAACCTGGTCACCGCCACGGCCTGCGCCTCCGGCAGCACCGCCATCGGCCTGGCCCACGACCTGCTGCGCAGCCGGACCTGCGACGTGGTGGTGGCCGGCGGCACCGAAGCCGGCGTCACCCCCCTCGTCGTCGCCGGGTTCGCCCAGATGGGCGCCCTGTCCCGGCGCGCCGACCCGACCGCGTCCCGGCCGTTCGACACCGGCCGGGACGGCTTCGTCCTCGGTGAGGGATGCGGCCTGCTCGTCCTGGAGCGCGCCGCCGACGCCACCGCCCGGGGCGCCCGGGTCCGGGCCCGGCTGCTCGGCTTCGGCGCCAGCGCCGACGCGCACCACCCGACCGCCCCCGACCCGGAGGGCCGGGGCGTCCAGCGGGCGGTACGGGACGCCCTGCGTGGTGCCGGTCTCGTACCGGCCGACGTGGACCACGTCAACGCGCACGCCACCGGCACACCCGCTGGTGACCTGGCCGAGGCGCGGGTACTGCGTCGCCTGCTCGGCCCGGCGCCCGTGGTGACCGCCAGCAAGGGCGCCCTCGGGCACGCCCTCGGCGCCGCCGGTGGCATCGAGGCGGCCCTGACCGTGCTGGCGTTGCAGCACGGCCTGGTGCCGCCCACCGCGAACCTCGACGACCAGGACGGTGACATCGCCCTGGACGTGGTCACCAAGGCGCCCCGGACGCAGCACATCGAGGTGGCGCTGAGCAACTCGTTCGGCTTCGGCGGCCAGAACGCCGTGCTGGTCCTGGCCGCCGCCTGACCGGCATCCGCCGCCAGCCCACCAGGGACCGGCAGGCGGTGACACGACACGTCGCCCGTGCCGACCCGTCGGCGGGCGGTGACACGACACGTCGCCCGTGCCGACCCGTCGGCGGGCGGAAGGGGGCAGCACACGTGGCAGCGACACCTGACGGCGCGGACGTGGTCGTCGTCGGCGCCGGATCCGCCGGCTGTGCCCTGGCCCGCCGCCTGGTGGACCGGGGACTGCGCGTGGTCCTGCTGGAAGCCGGCGGAGCGGACACCAACCCCGACATCGCCACCCCCGGCCGGCTGGCCTACCTGTGGCACGCCGAGGAGGACTGGGCGTACCACACGGTGGCGCAGCCGCACGCCGGTGACCGGCGTCTGCACTGGCCCCGGGGGCGGGTGCTCGGCGGGTCCAGTGCACTCAACGGCATGATCTGGGCGCGGGGGGCCGCCGCCGACTACGACCACTGGGCCTACCTCGGCAACGACGGCTGGTCGTGGGCGGACGTGCTGCCGGTCCACCGGCGGATGGAGGACCTCGACGCCGGCCGGTCCGCGCTGCGCGGCGCCGGTGGCCCCATCCACGTGCTGTCCCGGTACCGCCCCGACCCGATCTTCGAGTCCTGCGTCAAGGCGGCCCAGGAGACCGGGGTACCGGTCAACCCCGACTACAACTCCGGTGAGCTGGACGGGGTGTCCCACACCCAGTTGACCATCCGGGACGGCCGGCGGCAGAGCGCCGCCGAGGGGTACCTGCGCCCGATCGCCGACCATCCGGGGCTCACCGTCGTCACCCGGGCCCACGCCCGCCGGCTGCTGTTCACCGGGGACCGCTGCACCGGCGTGGAGTGGGAACGCGACGGGCGTACCGCCACCACCCGGGCCGACGTCGAGGTGATCGTCTCCGCCGGCACCGTCGAGTCCCCCCGCCTGCTGATGCTCTCCGGACTCGGTGACGCCGCCGAGCTGCGCCGGCACGGCATCGACGTCCGGGTCGACCTGCCCGGGGTGGGCCGCAACCTGCACGACCACCTGCTCGTCCCGGTGATCTTCGGTACCGGCCGACCGGTCGGCCGATCCCCGGAGCTGTCCCCGATGCAGAGCCACCTGTTCTGGCGTACCCGCTCCGGCCTGCCGGTACCGGACGTCCAGGCGCTGCACTTCCCGGTCCCGATGTACCAGCCGGGGATGTCCGGCCCACCCGACGGGTTCACCCTCCAGGCCGGTCTGGTCCGCCCGGTGAGCCGGGGACGGATCCGCCTCACCGGCGCCGACCCGCACGCGGAACTCGACATCGACCCGGCCACGCTCGCCTGCGCCCAGGACGTGGAGGCGCTGGTCGACGCGGTCATCCTGTGCCGGGAGATGGGCACCGCACCGTCCCTGACCGGCGAGTGGGCCGCCCGGGAGATCTACCCCGGCCCGCAGGTGCGTACCCGCGACGAACTGCGCGCCCACGTCCGCGCCACCGCCGGCACCTTCCACCACCAGGTCGGTACCTGCCGGATGGGCGCCGACGACCGGGCCGTGGTCGACGCCCGGCTACGGGTGCACGGCGTACGCGGACTCCGCGTCGCCGACGCGTCGGTCATGCCGGCGGTGACCACCGCCAACACCAACGCCCCGGCGATCCTGATCGGCGAACTGGCCGCCGACTTCGTCACCGCCGACCACACCGACCTCGTCGCCGCCGGGCACAGCAGACAGGAGCAGCCGTGACCGACACCGTGGCAACCGAGCAGGTGACCAGGCTGTTCGTCGACGGCGACTGGGTGGACGCGGCCGAGGGCGGTCAGGGTGTCTCCGTGGACCCGGCGACCGGGCGGCCCCTGGCCCGGTACGCGCAGGCCGGCCCGGCGGACGTCGACGCGGCGGTGACGGCGGCCCGCGCCGCGCTCACCGCTCCCGCCTGGGCCCGGATGACCGCCGCCGCGCGCGCCCGGCTGCTGTGGCGGATCGCGGAGCTGCTCGACGAACACGCCGACACCCTGGCCGAGCTGGAGACCCGCGACCAGGGCCAGCCGTTGCGCGCGGCCCGGGGCTGCGTGGCCGCCGCCGCCGAGCACCTGCGCTACTTCGCCGGCTGGTGCACCCGGATCGAGGGGACCACCGTACCGGTGTCCTACCCGGACACCCTGCACTACACCCGCCGCGAACCGGTGGGGGTCTGCGCCCTGATCGTGCCGTGGAACTTTCCGCTGCTGATCGCGGTCTGGAAACTCGCCCCGGCCCTGGCCTGCGGCAACACCGTGGTACTCAAGCCGGCCGAACAGACCCCGCTCACCGCCGCGTACCTGGTGGAGCTGTGCCGGCGGGCCGGTGTACCGGCCGGCGTGGTCAACCTGGTCACCGGTGGCCCGGACACCGGCCGCAGCCTGGTCGCCCACCCCGGGGTGGACAAGGTGTCGTTCACCGGCTCCACCGCCGTCGGACGGGAGGTCGGGCGGGTCTGCGGCGAACACCTCAAACGGGTGACCCTGGAACTCGGCGGCAAGGCACCGGTGATCGTCGCCGCCGACGCCGACCTCGACGCCGCAGCCACCGGCTGCCTGCGCGGCGGGCTGGTCAACAGCGGCCAGGCATGCACCGCCTACACCCGGTTGTACGTGCAGCGCTCCCGCGCCGAGGAGTTCGCCGACACGCTCGCCCGGATGGCCGGCGCGGTGCGGCTCGGTCCCGGCCTGGCCCCGGACAGCCAGCTCGGTCCGCTCGTCTCGGCCGAACACCTGCGCCGGGTCGACGACCTGGTGCGTACCGGCACCGCCGAGGGTGCCCACCTGGTGACCGGGGGCGTACGCGCCACCGCCGACGGGCTCGCCGACGGCTTCTTCTACCCGCCGACCGTGTTCGCCGGGGTACGCGACGACATGACCATCGCCCGGGCGGAGATCTTCGGACCCGTGCTGTGCGTCCTGCCCTACGACGACCCGGCGGAACTCGCCGACCGGGCCAACGACACCGACTACGGGCTGTCCGCCGCCGTGTGGACCCGGGACCTGTCCACCGCCCACCGGCTCGCCGGGGCGATCCGCGCCGGGGCGGTCTTCGTCAACATGCCGCCGCAGCCCGACCCGGCCGCCCCGTGGGGCGGGTTCAAGGCCAGCGGCCTGGGCCGGGAGATGGGCGCGGCGGCGATCGAGGCGTACACCGAAATCAAGGGGGTGTGGGTGCACACCCCCTGACCCGTGCCGGTGGGCCCGTTGCCGGGTGATCTCAGCGCCGGACGTCCCGGGTGGTGCGGTCGGCGACGACGGCACGGGCGTTGGCGTCCGGTGGCTCGTTGAGGGTGATCCCCGCGTCGGTGAGGATGCTCAGATCCAGTCTCCAGGTGACCCGGGAACGTCGCTCCCAGAGCTGGAAGGCCCCCTCGACATGGGTGCGTGCCTGGGATGCCGTCATGCCGGTGACGCTCATCAGGTGCCCGAACGCCTGCTGCTCCAATCCCTTGATCTGCGCCAGGCCGAAGTGCGTGACGGTGTGACAGTCGGTGCAGAGACAGATGAGCCGTCCCAGCCGCTGGACCAGGTCCGCGTCGTCGTAGGACCACCGTTCGTGGACCTCCAGCCAGCGCTTCTGCTGCGGCGCGGCGCTCCGGTCGCAGACCTCACACCGCTGGCCGGCCCGACCGACGACCATGCGTCGCAGCCGCTCCCAGTCCTTCGTGGCCACGCAGGACCGGACGTTGGTGAACCAGCAGGTCCGGGGGACCAGGTCGACGAAGAGCCCGGTACCCAGGCTCCGGTCCTCGCCAGGGAGCAGCTGCGGTACCTCCGGTGCGGCGGCCCACCGTTGCAGGGCGGCGATCCCCGGCCGCGGCGCATACCACCGACGCGCCGCAGCGTCCCAGCGCGCCCCGGCCGCCTTGGCCTCGTCCTTGTCCTGATACGCCACATCGAGCCACAACCGCTGACCGCTGTCCACCATGACAGCGAACCTAGTAGTGCTTTGTTAGGTTGGGACGAGTTGGTGGCAGAGAGGGCAGAACCCGAGCCAGGTCGCGAGTAGGTACTGCAGTTGCCGCAGGACGGCGTAGAGGCTCAGGTCTGCCCCACTGCTTTTGGGCG
>NZ_WVUH01000028.1 GCF_017614955.1 Micromonospora echinofusca | reverse complement strand
GGTCGGCGCGGGCGGTGGTGCGGGGGTTGCACTACCGGCTGGATGTCAACACGCTGCACCGGGACGAGACGGCGGATCAGTTGCGGTTGAACGAGATCGGTCGGGTGCGGCTACGCACCACGGTTCCTCTCCTCGCGGACGAGTACCGGCGGAACCGGACCACGGGTGGGTTCATCGTGATCGACGAGGCGACCAACCGTACCGTCGGCGCCGGCATGATCGTCGAAGCCTCCTGACCAGTTAGGAAGGGCCCCTTCCTGCCGCATTCGGTAGCGGAAGGGGCCCTTTTCGACACCTGGTCCTAGCCGAGGATGTGCGCCCGGTAGAACGCCCACGCATCGCCGACCATGTCGTGCAGGGTGGGCTTGGCCGGGACCCAGCCCAACTCGTCCCGGGCGAGCTGCGAGGAGGCGACCAGCTCGGCCGGGTCCCCCTCGCGCCGGGGAGCGACCTCGACCGGCACCGGGTGACCGGTGACCTCGCGGACCACGTCGACCACCTGACGGTTGGTGAAACCGTTGCCGTTGCCCAGGTTGTAGATCCGGTGCTGGCCCGGCGTGGCCACGCCCAGCGCCAGCAGGTGCGCCCGGGCCAGGTCCTCGACGTGGATGTAGTCCCGGACGCAGGTACCGTCGACCGTCGGGTAGTCGTCGCCGAAGAGCTGGAGCTTCTCCCGACGCCCGGCGGCCACGTCGAGGGCGATCGGGATGAGGTGGCTCTCCGGGTCGTGCCGCTCGCCGAGCGCGGTCTCCCCGGTGAGGTACGCCCCGGCCACGTTGAAGTAGCGCAGCGACACGGCGGCCAGGTTGTGTGCGATCGCCTCCGAGGTGAGCGCCATGTCCACGGCCAGCTTGGTGGCGCCGTACGTGCTGGTGGGGGCCTTCACGGCGGTCTCCGGGATGGGCAGCTCCACCGGGTTGCCGTAGACCGCAGCGGTGGAGGAGAAGACCAGGCGGGGTACCCCGGCCGCCCTGACCGCGTCGAGCAGGGCCAGCGAGCCGATGGTGTTGACGTCCCAGTACCGCTCCGGGTGGACCATCGACTCACCGGCGGCGATCAGCGCGGCGAAGTGCAGTACCCCGTCGAAGCCGGCCTCCCGGGTGAGCACGGTGGCGGCGTCGTGGATCCGGGCCTGGACGAAGGTCGCCTCCGGTGCGAGTGCCTCGGCGTGACCGGTGCGCAGGTCATCCAGGACGACGACCTGGTGTCCGGCGTCGAGCAGCATCCGGGTGACGACGCTGCCGATGTACCCGGCGCCGCCGGTGACGAGCAGTTTCACGTGGGGTCCTCTCTGCCTCGCCGCTTCCTGCCGGATCGCGGCGTCTCCCGTGGCCACCCTACGACCAGCCGGCGGACCGGGGCGTCGTCCCGGCGGTCCCGCCCGCCCGGCGGGATGACGCGATTCCGCCGCATCGGAGGCGGTCGTTGTCTACCATCTGTGGACATGCGGGAATCGGCAGGTCCCGGTGCGCGGCGACGGTCGTCGGCGCGTACCCGCCGGTCACCCGGCCCGTTGGCGAGGGGCGCGGCCCGGGTGGTGGTACGCGCCGCCGACGCGGCGACCCGGCTGGTGACCGCCCTGCTCGGGGCGAGCCCGACCGCCGGACGGGAGTTGATCAGCGAGGCGGAACTACGCGAGCTGGTCGCCGCGAACACCCGGCTCGACCCGGTGGAACGGCGGATCATCGGCGAGGTGCTGGTGGCCGGGGCGAGCCTGGTCCGGGAGGTGATGATGCCCCGTACCGAGGTGGTCTTCCTCTCCGCCCGGCTCAGCCTCACCGAGGCGGCGCAACTCGTCCGGGCCGAGACGCACACCCGGTACCCGGTCATCGACGGTACCCACGACGACGTGGTGGGCTTCGTGCACCTGCGGGACGTGCTGCTCCGCCCGGCCGGGGACCGGCGGACCACGGTCGGCGAGCTGACCCGGGAGGTCAAGCGGATACCCGGCAGCAAGCGGGTACTGGCCGCGCTGAGCGAGATGCGCCGGGAACGGCAGCACCTCGCGGTGGTGGTCGACGAGTACGGCGGCACGGCCGGGATCGTCACCCTGGAGGATCTGATCGAGGAGCTGATCGGGGAGATCCACGACGAGTACGACGCGGCGCCCGACCCGGTGCTGGTCGGCCTGCCGGCGGTGGTGGACGGGCGGTTGAACCTGGCCGACTTCGCCGAGCGCACCGGGGTGCTGCTACCGGCCGGCCCGTACGAGACGGTGGGCGGGTTCGTGATGGCGGCCCTGGGCCGGTTGCCGGTGGCCGGCGACGAGGTCACCTTCGTCGGGGAGCCGGCCGTCGATCCGGGACCGGACCCGGCCGAGGTCGCGGAGAGCTGCGTGCTGCGGGTACTCGCCCTCGACGGCCGACGGGTCGCCCGGGTCGCGGTCTCCTCCGGTCGGCTGCCCGAGCAGCGCCGGGCGTTGCCGCCCGGGGAACCGGCCCGCGAACGGTCGAACGGGTGACCTGACCGCCGGGCACAGGACGCGACCGGTCGAAGGGGTGACCCGACCGGTCGGGCGGGGAGCGGCGGGACAGCCGTGATGGCAAAGGTCGGGACCACCCCGGGGCCGTCATGACGAACCGCAGGCGTTGCTGACAGAATGCCGGCATGTCCGACGTTCCTGCCCGCCCCCGTGTCCTCTCCGGCATCCAGCCGACGGGTGACTCGTTCCATCTCGGCAACTACCTCGGCGCGGTACGCCACTGGGTGGCGTTGCAGGACACCCACGACGCCTTCTACTGCGTGGTCGACCTGCACGCGATCACCGCCGGGCACGAGCCGGAGGTGCTGCGTCGGCGTACCCGGGTGGCCGCCGCCCAGCTGCTCGCGGTCGGCCTGGACCCGAAGCGGTGCACGCTCTTCGTCCAGTCGCACGTCCCGGAGCACGCCCAGCTCGCCTGGGTGCTGAGCTGCATCACCGGCTTCGGTGAGGCGAGCCGGATGGTGCAGTTCAAGGACAAGTCGACCAAGCAGGGCACCGAGCGGGCCAGCGTCGGCCTCTTCACGTACCCGATCCTCCAGGCCGCCGACATCCTGCTCTACCAGGCGCAGGCGGTACCGGTGGGCGAGGACCAGCGGCAGCACCTGGAACTGACCCGGGATCTGGCGCAGCGGTTCAACACCTCGTTCGGCCCGGCGTTCACCGTCCCGGCGCCGTACATCGTCAAGGACACCGCAAAGATCGTCGACCTCCAGGACCCGACGTCGAAGATGTCGAAGTCGGCCTCCACCCCGGCCGGGCTGATCGAGCTGCTGGAGGACCCGGCCCGGTCCGCCAAGAAGATCAAGTCGGCGGTGACCGACACCGGCCGGGAGATCGTCTTCGACGCGGTGACCAAGCCGGGCATCTCCAACCTGCTCACCATCTACTCGGCGTTGACCGGGAAGAGCATCGACGACCTGGTGGCCGAGTTCGCCGGCCGGGGTTACGGCGACCTGAAGAAGGCCCTGGCCGAGGTGGTGGTCGACTTCGTCCGGCCGATCCAGGAACGCACCCGGACGTACCTCGACGACCCGGCCGAACTGGACCGGCTGCTGGCGACCGGTGCGGAGAAGGCCCGCGCCGTGGCGGCGGAGACCCTCCGGACCGCGTACCAGCGGGTCGGCTTCCTCGCGCCAGCGGGGAACGGCCAGCCCGGTCTCGCGCCAGCGGGGAACGGTCAGCCCGGCCTGGCGCCGGCGGAGAACGGTTGATCGGGTCTTCGGCCGGGAGGTGGCGCGGGTGGTGCGCAGCGCAGAGCCGGAGCATGCCGGCGTCGCGATGACCCAGATCGGGGTCGCGGTGGACATCCCCGAGCCGTGGGGTCCCTTCCTCACCCGGTGCCGGGCCGACGCGGGTGATCCGCTGGCTGCGGACATTCCGGCCCACGTGACCCTGCTCGGTCCGACCGAGCTGCCGGTGGCCAGCCTGCCGGCGGTGGAGGAGCATCTGGCGACCGTCGCGGCGGCCCACCCGCCGTACACCCTGCACCTGCGGGGGACCGGGACGTTCCGACCGGTCACCCAGGTCGTCTTCGTCGCGGTGGCGGCCGGCATCAGCGAGTGCGAGCTGCTCGCGGCGGCCATCAGCTCCGCCCCGGAGCTGCAACGGGAGGCCCGTTTCCCGTACCACCCGCACGTCACGGTGGCGCAGGACGTCCCGGCGGAGGCGCTGGACAAGGTGTACGAGGACCTGGCCGACTTCTCCGCCCTGTTCGAAGTCGACTGTTTCACCCTCTTCTCACACAGCGGCCAGGCCCGCTGGCAGCCCCGCCGGGATTTCCGGCTGGGCGGCTGAGCCGGCCACGGAGTCGACGATGATGACCGCGTGAACCTTTTCGGGGCGATCGAGGCCGGGATCGACCGGCGGGTCAGCCGGGCCCGCCGCCGGTCCACTGTCTTCGATCACTTCTGGCGGGCACTCACCCACTACAACGACCTGCTCGCCGGGCGGCTCGCGGCGGCCATCGCCTACTACGGATTCTTCGCCGTCTTCGCGCTCGCCCTGGTCGGGTACTGGGTCTTCGGCGCCGTACTGGAGAACAGCGACGAGGTGAGCGTCGCTGCGGCGGACTTCCTGCGGGAGAACCTGCCGTTCATCGACCCTGCCCAGATCCAGGAGAGCAGCGGTACCGTCGGGGTGGTCGGTCTGGTCATCCTGGTGTTCACCGGGGTCGGCTGGGTGGAGGCGATCCGTTCCTCGCAGCGGCTCATCTACGGTCTCCGGCAGCAGCCGGGCAACCTGGTGATCCGCTGGCTGGTCGACCTGGGGGTCCTGCTCGGCGTCTTCGTGCTGCTGGGCGTCTCGGTGGCGGCGGTGGACACCCTGGAGTCGTTCCTCCGCTGGCTGCTGCGCAGTACCGGATCCATCGGACTGACCACGGTCAGCGCGGTGCTGAGCGTACTGGTCAACCTGGTGCTGGCCTCGGCCCTGCTGCTGGCGGTACCCCGGCTGCGGATCAGCCGGCGCCGGTTGCGGCCGGCGGTGCTGCTGGTGGCGGTGGGGATCACCCTGCTCAACACGGTCGGCCGGTACTACGTGGTCCGCACCGAGCGGAACCCGGCGTACACGGTGGTCGCCGGTGCGGTCGGACTGCTGCTCTACCTGTACCTGCTCAACCAGTTGGTGCTCTTCGGGGCGGCACTCGCCGCGACCAGCCGGTACGGCCGGGTGGTCGATCTCGCCTCGGGCGGCCCGCCGCCGGCCCTCGCCGGGCAGGGCACTCCGCCGGCCGTCCCGCTGCCGGCTACGGAGGGCCCGTCGGCTACGGAGGGCCCGTCGGCTACGGACGGTCCGGCCGTCCCGCCGGAGGAGCCCGCCGGCCCGGACCGGCCGGAGAGGAGCTGATCCGTGGACGTCAGCGTGTCGGTGGACTCACCGGTCCCGCCGTACGAGCAGGTACGTGGTCAACTCGCCGCGATGATCGGTGACGGCCGGTTGCCGGTCGGTACCCGGTTGCCCACCGTCCGGCAGCTCGCCGGCCAGTTGGAGCTGGCGGTGAACACCGTGGCCCGGGCGTACCGCGAGTTGGAGGCGGCGGGCCTGGTGCAGACCCGGGGTCGGCACGGCACGGTTGTCGCACCCGGACGTGATGATGCCGTCGACCGGCTCCAGCGTGCGGCGGTCGGGTACGCCGCCGAGGCGACCCGGCTCGGCGTGCCGGCGGAGACCGCGCTCGCGCTGGTCCGGGCGGCCCTCGACGGCTAGCGCGCACGACCGACCGACGGACGAACGGAGCACCGACGTGACCGAACCGAAGCCGTACCGGGTGGAGGTCGGCATCGACGCCCCACCCGAGAGTGTCTGGCGGGCGTTGACCGAGCCGGACCAGCTACGTGATTGGTTCGGCTGGGACCACGACGGGATCGAGGCGGAGATCCGGTACATCTTCGCCGACCATGCCGAGCTGTTCCCGCCGGACCGGATCGCCCTGGAGGACGGACAGGAGATCCAGGTCGTCGCGGCGGACGACGGCGGGACGGTGGTGCGGGCCCTGCAACCGGGTGCCCTCGACGACCCCCGCTGGGCCGACGTGTACGACGCGATGGAGGAGGGCTGGCGGAGCTTCTTCGCGCAGCTGCGGTACCTCCTGGAGGACCGGCCGCACGGCCGGCGACGGACCCTCCACCTGACCGGTACGGTGACCGGCCCGGAGCTGGTCGGCCTGGTCACGTCGACCGGGGTGCGGGAGCACCGGTACACCGGCCGGTACCAGGTGGTGGTCGTGGATCCGCAGGGCCGGCTGGTGGTGGCTGCGGCCGAGCGGCCGCTGGATGCCGGGGAGGTGTCGGCTGCGAGTGTCACCGTCAGCGGGTACGGCCTGGACGACGGGACCTTCGCCGAGTTGCGGGCCGAGTGGCTGGCCCGGTGGCAGGTGGTGGCCGCCGACACCGAGGCGACCCCTTAATCCGCTATTCGGGCAAAACGGGTCGAATGCGGGTGTCCGGGGGTGATGATGGGCCGGTGGGCGCACTGGTGACACTGGACCTTCCCGACGACTCGTCGGTGCTCGGCCTGCCCTGGATCATCACGTTCGGCCCGCTCGGGGACGAGGACGAGTGGGAGCCGGTGGTCTGCGGGCCGTACGAGCGGGGGCATGCCCTGGCCCTGGCCGAGGCGGTGGTGGCCGACGAGGAACTGATGGCGGTGGTCGAGCCGCTGCTGCCCGCCGCATCTGTCGACGCGGTCCGGGCGGAGATCGCCAACGCCCGGCGGCTGGCGACGGAGGAGACCGACGAGGTCGAGGCCGCCGATCTCTACGGCGACTACACCGACGTGCTGGCGGAGCAGGAACCCACCGAGGAGGAGCGGCACGCACGGCCGCTCGTCGTGCCCAGCGAGGCGGAACTGCGCGCCGGCTTCAACCGGATCGCGGAGATGCTCACCGGCAAGGAGACCCCACGGTCGTCACCCGCTCCGCTGGAAACCCCGGACTGACCGGCCGCAGCGCGCCGGTCGGATCGACCTCGTGGTGCGGGCCCCGGGCCCCCGGACACGCCGGTGCCCCGGAAGTCTCTCCCGGGGCACCGGCACCACCTCACCCCCCACCACAAGGGGCCAGCTGCCCGGTCGCCCGGCGGCGCGGAGCACGACGGACGACCAGGTCGACATGGGGATTACCCCGCTACCGCCGTTCCAACCACGCGGCGGCGTCCACCGGGAGCACCACCACGCCGTCCCGCCCGGTCAGTTCGGCGCTGGCCACCAGCGCCCGGCCGTAGCCGCGCAGTTCGACCGGGGTACCGCTGATGTTGACCACGCAGACCAGCTCGGTCGAACCGTCGTTCGCCGCCCGGCTGAAGGCCAGCACCCCGGGTTCGGTCTCCAGCCAGGTCACGCCGTCGGCACCGTCGACGAGCGCGCGGTGGACCCGGCGGATCCGCAGCGCCGCCCGGTAGAGCTCCAACGTCGAGCCGGGCACGTCGTTCTGCGCGGCCACCGACAGCTCCCGCCAGGTCGCCGGGGCGGGCAACCAGCTCAGCTCGGAACCGTGCGGCCCGAAGCCGTACGGTGCCAGGTCGCCGTTCCACGGCAGGGGTACCCGGCAGCCGTCCCGGCTCTCCCCGGTGCGCAGGAACTGCGGGTCCTGGCGTACCTCGTCCGGCAGGTCCAGCACCTCCGGCAGGCCCAGCTCCTCGCCCTGGTAGAGGTAGGTGCAACCGGGCAGGGCGAGCATCAGCAGGGCCGCCGCGCGGGCGCGTCGCAGACCGACCTCACCGTCGCCGTACCGGGTGACGTGCCGCTGCTTGTCGTGGTTGGAGAGGACCCAGGTGGTCGGCGCCCCGACGATGGTCGCCTCGGCCAGCGCGGTGTCGATCACCTTGCGGAACGAGTCGGCGGACCAGGTGGCGTCGAGGAAGTCGAAGCTGAACGCCTGGTGCAGCTCGTCCGGGCCGATGTAGCGGGCCAGGCGCTGCGGGGTCTCCGCCCATGCCTCGGCGACGGCCATCCGACCGCCCGGGTAGCTGTCCAGGATCGGCCGCCAGGCGCGGTAGATGTCGTGGATCTCGTCCTGGTCGAAGTAGGGGAGCCGGCCCTTGCCGAGCAGTTCGACCTGGCGGCGACCGGTGGTCATGGTGCTGAAACCGACATCCGGCAGCCCGTCCTCCTTGATCATGCCGTGTGCGACATCGATCCGGAAGCCGTCCACCCCCCGGTCCAGCCAGAACCGCAGGATGTCCTCGAACTCGGCGCGTACCTCGGGGTTGCGCCAGTTCAGGTCGGGCTGCGCGGGGTCGAACAGGTGCAGGTACCACTGACCGTCCGGCACCCGGGTCCAGGCCGGCCCGCCGAAGATCGACTCCCAGTCGTTCGGCGGCAGTTCGCCGTGCTCGCCGCTGCCGTCACGGAACAGGTACCGCTCCCGCTCGGGTGAGCCCGGCGCGGCGGCCAGGGCGGCCGTGAACCACGGGTGGGCACTGGAGGTGTGGTTGGGCACGATGTCGACGATGATCCGCAGGCCGAGGGCGTGTGCGTCGGTGATCATCGCGTCGAAGTCGGCGAGCGTGCCGAACATCGGGTCGACATCGCGGTAGTCGGCGACGTCGTACCCGCCGTCGATCATCGGCGAGGTGTAGAAGGGGGTCAGCCAGAGCGCGTCCACCCCGAGGTCACGCAGGTACGGCAGGCGCTGCTGGATGCCCAGCAGGTCCCCGATGCCGTCGCCGTTGGAGTCGGCGAAGCTGCGGACGTAGACCTGGTAGACGACGGCGGACCGCCACCAGTCGGCATCGGAGGTGGTCGGCGGCGGCAGGGCGCTGGCGGTCATGGGTGCGTTCCCCGATCTGGTGGCGCGGGAGGTGGCGGGCGCGGAAACCCGCGCATGGCCGATCAGACGCGCGCGGGGCGTCAGACGAGAATGCCGCTCGATGACTGCAAGAGTCAAGCAGTTCTTGCGCAAGAAATGACAGCGGTCACCTCAGGGGCCCGCCCCGGGGCGACCGGTCAGGCCGGCACGGCCACCTCGGGCGGTGCCGGGCGCTGCCGGCCGGCCGGGGCGCCTCCGCCGAGCCGGGTGCGGCTCTCGGCCGGGGCGATCGCGGTGGACCCGCGTACCACCAGCTCGGGGCGGAAGGTGTACTCCGAGTGCGGGGCGGCGTGCCCGTGGATCTCGTCGACCAAGGCCCGCACGGCGGCCACCGACATCGCGGAGACCGGCTGGCGCATCGTGGTCAGCGGCGGGTCGGTGAAGGCCATCAGCGGCGAGTCGTCGTACCCGACCACGGAGAGGTCGTGCGGCACCGAGAGGCCGCGCTGCCGGGCCGCCCGGATCGCGCCCAGCGCCATCAGGTCCGAGCCGCAGACCATCCCGGTCACCCCCCGGTCGATCAGGCGTGCGGCGGCGGCCTCGCCGCCCTCCACGCCGAAGAGCGAGAGCTCGGCGAGGTTCTCCAGCTCGCTGTCGGGCAGTTCGGTCAGGCGCCGCATGGCCGCCCGGTACCCGGCCACCTTGCGTTGCACCGGCACGAAGCGGTCGGGGCCGGTGATCAGGCCGATCCGCCGGTGGCCGAGGGCCACCAGGTGGGCCACGCCCAGCTCGACGGCCTCCCGGTCGTCGCAGGAGACGAAGGGTGCGGGGATGCCGGGGGCGTATCCGTTGATCATCACGATCGGCAGCGGCCGGGCGATCAGCGCCCGGTACCGCTCGTGGTTGGCGGAGGTGTCCGCGTGCAGCCCGGAGACGAAGACGATGCCGGAGACCTGCCGGTCGAGCAGCATCTCGACGTACTCGTCCTCGGTCACCCCACCCGGGCTCTGGGTGCACAGCACCGGGGTGAACCCGCTCTGCGCCAGGGTCGACTCGATGACCTGGGCGAAGGCCGGGAAGATCGGATTCTCCAGCTCGGGCACCACGAGCCCGACCAGGCCGGCACTCCGCTTGCGGAGCCGGGCCGGGCGCTCGTAGCCGAGCACGTCGAGGGCGGTGAGGACGGCCTGCCGGGTCTCCGGCGCGACCCCGGGGCGGTCGTTGAGCACCCGCGACACCGTGGCCTCGCTGACTTCGGCCTGTTGGGCGATGTCGGACAGTCGAGCGCGCATGGCGGAACTCTAACGCAAAAGCAACTTCTTGCGCGACGGGCCGCAAGAACTTGCAGCTTCGACCATGGTCAACCTCTGGTCGGTCGTTTTAGGTGTTTCATCCCCTCGATCGATGGGGTCATGCGCTCACTGCTCGTGTTCGTCCAGGTGGCAGCGGGTGCTTTCGGCTGGTCTGGCTGCGACCTCGGCCACTCGGTCGGTGCCTGAAAAGTACAGAAGATCCGATACGGATGCCTGCCAGATGACGATTGGAGCTCGGATGTTGCAAGCTGGTTCGCAAGGGGTTTCTTGTTCGGAAACTTCTTGCTACTGTCCCGCCGATACCCGGCAGGCAATTAGGAGCGCACATGCGTCGCATAGCCAAGGGGATCGTCGTTCTCGCGTCTACGACCCTCGCTCTCACGCTCGCCGCCTGCGGCGGCGAGGAGAAGGCGGCGGACGAGAAGCCGAAGACCGATCCCGCATCTCTCAAGGCGGAACTGACCTGGTGGGACACCTCGGACCCGAAGAACGAGGGTCCGGCGTTCCAGGAGCTGATCGCGAAGTTCAACCAGACCTACCCGAACGTGAAGATCAACTACCAGTCGGTCCCGTTCGGTGAGGCCCAGAACAAGTTCAAGACCGCCGCGCAGGCCAAGACGGGCGCGCCGGACATCCTGCGGGCCGAGGTGGCCTGGGTGCCCGAGTTCGCGTCGCTGGGTCACCTCTACGCGCTGGACGGCTCCGAGCTGCTGGCCGACGAGTCCGACTTCCTGTCGACGCCGCTGTCGTCCAACAAGTTCGACGGCAAGACCTACGGTGTCCCGCAGGTGACCGACTCCCTGGCGCTCATGTACAACAAGGAGCTGTTCACCAAGGCCGGTATCGCCGAGGCCCCGAAGACCTGGGCCGAGCTGAAGACCACCGCGCAGACCATCAAGCAGAAGACCGGCGTCGACGGCCTCTTCGTCAACCCGGCCGGCTACTTCATGCTCCCGTTCCTCTACGGCGAGGGTGGCGACCTGGTCGACACCCAGGCCAAGAAGATCGTGGTCAACTCGGAGAAGAACGTCGCCGGCCTGAACGTGGCCAAGGACCTGATCGCCTCCGGCGCCGCCGCCAAGCCCCCGGCGAACGACTCCTACGGCACCATGATGACCCTCTTCAAGGAGAAGAAGGTTGCCATGATCATCAACGGCCCGTGGGAGGTCAGCAACGTCAAGAACGCGCCGGCCTTCGGCGGCCTGGAGAACCTGGGTGTCGCCCCCGTCCCGGCCGGCTCGGCCCGCGCCGGCGCCCCGGTCGGCGGTCACAACTACGTGATCTGGTCCGGCATGCCGCAGGAGAAGGTCGACGCCGCGGTCGCGTTCGTCAAGTTCATGAGCTCCGCCGAGTCGCAGGCGTTCCTGGCCGAGAAGCTGGGGCTGCTGCCGACCCGCAAGTCCGCGTACGACGTCGCGTCGGTCAAGAGCAACCCGACGATCTCGGCCTTCAAGCCGGTCGTCGAGGCGGCCGTCGAGCGCCCGTGGATCCCCGAGGCCGGTCAGTTCTTCGGTCCGCTGGACCAGATGGCCACCGAGGTGCTGATCCAGGGCAAGGACCCGAAGGCGTCCCTGGACGCCGTCGCCAACAAGTACAAGTCCGAGGTCGTTACCGGGTACGGACTCTGATCTGACCGACCGTTGGCGCTGGCAGCGGCCGGCGACCACTCGGCAACCCGGCAGGGTCGTGCGACCACCTTCGTGCGGCCCTGCCGGGGTCTCCTCCCCTTTGTTGGAGCGCAGCTGAGATGACAACTGTGACAGCCGATCCGGCGCCCGCCCCCGCGCCGGCTGGCCGCCGCCCGAAACAGCCGTCCCGCCTGCGGCGGAGCTGGGACAAGCACTGGTACGCCTGGGCGATGGTGATCCCCGTCGTGGTGGTCCTGGCGGTACTGATCTTCTATCCGCTCGTCCGGGGTATCTACCTCTCCTTCACCAACCTCACCGAGGCCAACCAGGCCGCCGAGATCTGCACCAGGTCGATCACCGGTTCCGAGGTCTGCAAGCCCAACCCGAACCGCTGGGAGTTCGTCGGCCTGGACAACTACGTCCGGGTGCTCAGTGGTGAGGTGGGCGAGTTCTGGCAGTGGACCGCCGTCACCCTGATCTGGACCGTGGCCTGCGTCGTGTTCCACTACGGGCTCGGCCTCGGCCTCGCCGTGATGCTCAACCGGCCGATGTGGGGCCGTACCCTCTACCGGATCCTGCTGGTCCTGCCCTGGGCCGTCCCGGCCTTCGTCAGCGCGTTCGCCTGGAAGTTCATCTTCAACGAGCGGTTCGGCCTGGCCAACTCGCTGCTCACCGCGGTCGGCATCGACCCGGTCGACTGGTTCGGCGACTGGCGGACCTCGCTGCTCACCGCGATCGTCACCAACATCTGGCTCGGCGTGCCGTTCATGATGGTGGCGCTGCTCGGCGGCATGCAGACCATCCCGGCGGAGCTCTACGAGGCGGCCGAGATCGACGGCGCGACCCCGTGGCAGCGCTTCAAGAACATCACCCTGCCCGGCCTGCGGCCGGTCAGCATGACGGTGATCCTGCTCGGCACCATCTGGACCTTCAACATGTTCCCGATCATCTTCCTGGTGACCGAGGGACAGCCGGCCGGGGAGAGCGAGATCCTGGTGACCGGCGCGTACCGGGCCGCGTTCGAGGGGATCCGCAACTACTCCCTCTCCTCCACGTACGGCGTGCTGATCCTGTCGATCCTGCTCGTCTTCTCGGTCTTCTACCGCCGGATGCTCCGCAAGCAAGGCGAGGTGTGGTGACATGACCCAGATTGCCGGTACCGGCACACTGCCGGCTGCTGCCGTACCCCGGGGTGCCCGGCACTCCCGCCCCCGGGACTCCCGCAGCAGCCGCAGCCCGGCCAAGTCCATCCTGCTGCACGGCACCCTGATCGTCGCCTCGCTGATCGCGATCGGGCCGATCGTCTGGGTGCTGCTCTCCTCGCTCAAGCCCGGGTACGCCATCCAGAGCAGCGACCTGACGCTGGTCAAGGACCCGACCCTGGCCAACTACCGCTACGTGCTGGGGGAGACCAGTTTCCTGCGGTGGTTCGGCAACTCGGTGGTCGTCGCGGCGTTCACCATGGCGGTCGGCATCTTCTTCTCCGCCACCACCGGCTACGCGCTGTCCCGGTTCAACTTCCCGGGGCGCCGGCCGCTGATGATGGTCTTCCTGGTGACCCAGATGTTCCCGGTGGCGATCCTGATCGTGCCGATCTACACGATCATGGCGAACCTCGGCCTGATCAACACCCTGCCCTCGTTGATCATCGCCAACCTGACCATCGCGGTGCCGTTCTGCGCCTGGATGCTCAAGGGGTACTTCGACTCGATCCCCACCTCGCTGGACGAGGCGGCGTCGATCGACGGCTGCGGGCCGTTCGCCACCTTCTGGCGGGTGGTGCTGCCGCTGGCCCGACCGGCCATCGCGGTGACCGCCTTCTACTCCTTCCTCACCGCCTGGGGCGAGGTGGCGTACGCGTCCGCCTTCATCCAGGAGGACCGGAAGTTCACCCTGGCGTACGGCCTCCAGCAGTTCGTGCCGCAGTTCAACCCGCAGTGGGAGTACCTCACGGCGGCGGCGGTCCTGGTCACCGTCCCGGCCGGCATCGTCTTCTTCTTCGCCCAGCGGCACCTGGTGTCCGGCCTGACCGCCGGCGGCACCAAGGGCTAGGCGTGAGCAGTTAGGAAGGGCCCCTTGTTATCGGATTCGGTAGAGGAAGGGGCCCTTCCTAACATCTGGGCTGATGGGGCAGGATGGGCCGCGTGGAAGCTCTGCGGCTCGTGCTGCTCTACCTGCATCTGATCGGTTTCGCGCTGCTCCTCGGTGGAGGGCTCGCGCAGTACGTCACCGGTCGGCTCCGGATCAACGCCCCGATGCTGTGGGGTGCGGTCATCCAGGTCGTCACCGGCATCGGCCTCGCCGCCCCGCTGCGGGACGGCAACGAACCGGCCCCGGCGAAACTTGTTACCAAGCTGGTGCTGGCCCTGGCGATCTTCGCAATGGTGTTCTTCTCCCGTAAACGGGACGCGGTCAACCGTGGCCACTTCCTGGCGGTCATCGGTCTGACCCTCGTCACGGCGGCGGTCGCGGTCTTCTGGCGGTAACGTCCCGGTTACCGGGGCAACGTTGCCTGCAATGCTCTGACCAGGGCAGACGCGATGGAAAACCGACACGCTGGGACGATGTACCACCGCACAAAGTGACGTTCCCCACGGCATGGTTACGCCGGGGTAACAGGCATCCAACAGTCAGGCACGATTGTCGGCCGGTGGGCGGGCGCGGGCGTACGCTCTGCGTCCGTAACGTGGGACAGCCGGCGGCGACGGGCAGGCCGGCTTAGGGCTGCCACCGCGACATCCACGCGGTGTGCAATGGGAAGGAGACCGTCTTGCGCGCTTCGCGTGGGATGCGGATCGTTTCGGTGTTCGCGGTTGGCGGGCTCGCGCTGAGCGCTGCCGCCTGCGGCGAGGCGCCGAAGGACGACCAGGGCGCCGGTGACGGTGGCAAGAAGTACAGCGCCTGCATGGTGACCGACGTCGGCGGCATCGACGACAAGTCGTTCAACGCCTCGGCGTGGAAGGGCCTCCAGGCCGCCAAGGCCGAGAACAGCAACATCGACATCAAGTACGTGGCGTCCAAGGCCGAGGCCGACTACGAGCCGAACCTGACCCAGTACGTCAACCAGAAGTGCGACTTCATCCTGGCCGTCGGTGGCCTGATGGGCAACGCCACCTCGAAGATCGCCAAGGCGAACCCGAACCAGCAGTTCGGCATCGTCGACGCGAAGGTCCCGGAGACCAACGTCTACCCGATGCAGTTCGACACCGCGCAGGCCGGCTTCCTCGCCGGTTACCTCGCGGCCGGGCTGAGCAAGACCGGCAAGGTGGGCACCTACGGCGGCATGAAGATCCCGCCGGTGACCATCTTCATGGACGGCTACGCCGACGGTGTCGCCTACTACAACCAGGCCAAGGGCAAGACCGTCCAGGTGCTCGGCTGGGACAAGGCCAAGCAGGACGGTTCGTTCACCAACGACTTCGGCAAGCAGGACGAAGGCAAGAAGGTGGGCGACACCCTGGTCGCGCAGGGCGCCGACATCATCATGCCGGTCGCCGGTGGCGCCGGCCTCGGCACCACCGCCGCCGCCCAGGCCTCCGGTGGCAAGTACAACACCATCTGGGTGGACGTCGACGGCTGCGAGAGCACCCAGAACTGCCCGGCGATCATCACCACCGTGGTCAAGAACATCCCGGACGCGGTGAAGGAGGCCGTGGTCAAGGCCGCCGGTGGCACCAAGCTGGAGCCGACCCCGGGCTTCCTGGGCACGCTGGCCAACAACGGTGTCTCGCTGGCCCCGTACCACGAGTTCGACAGCAAGATCCCGGCCGAGCTGAAGGCCGAGGTCGACAAGCTGAAGGCCGACATCGCGGCCGGCACCGTCAAGGTCACCTCGGCCGCCCAGCCGAAGTGACACCCCGCCGGTCACCCCGGTGAAACGATCACAGGGTGACCGGCGGTACGCGGTACGTCACATGTCCGGCCGCTCCGACCGCGCGGGGTACCACCCGCGTCACCGGAGCGGCCGGTCGTTCTCTACCGGTACCGGCCGACACCTCGGGCGGTACCGCACGGCAGGTCCACGAGATCGACGTGCCCAGCCCAGATCCACGGCCACCGGGCCGCCGGCAGCAGCTACGCTGCACCATCGCTCGCACTCCAGGAGGTTGCGCTGAGACTCGAACTGCGCGGCATCACCAAACGGTTCGGTGATCTGGTCGCCAACGACCACATCGACCTGACGGTGGAGCCTGGAGAGATCCACGCCCTGCTCGGCGAGAACGGTGCCGGCAAGTCGACCCTGATGAACGTCCTCTACGGGCTGTACCAGCCGGACGAGGGCGAGATCCTGGTCGACGGTACGCCGCTGAAGCTGAAGGGCCCGTCGGACGCGATCGCCGCCGGCATCGGCATGGTGCACCAGCACTTCATGCTGGTCCCGGTCTTCACGGTCGCGGAGAACGTGATGCTCGGGGCCGAGCAGACCCGGGGCGGGATCGGCGGGTTCCTCGACCGGCGCCGGGCCCGCCGCGAGGTGGCCGAGGTCTCCGAGCGGTACAACCTCCGGGTCGACCCGGACGCGGTGATCGAGGACCTGCCGGTCGGCATCCAGCAGCGGGTGGAGATCGTCAAGGCGCTCACCCGCGAGGTCGACCTGCTGATCCTGGACGAGCCGACCGCCGTGCTCACCCCGCAGGAGACCGAGGAACTGCTCGCCGTGATGCGGTCGCTCAAGGCGGCCGGCAAGTCGATCGTCTTCATCACCCACAAGCTGGGCGAGGTCAAGGCGATCGCGGACCGGATCACCGTGATCCGGCGCGGGAAGACGGTCGGTACCGCCTCCCCGGAGGCGAGCCGGGACGAACTGGCCGCACTGATGGTCGGCCGGAGCGTACGGCTCACCGTGGACAAGGCCCCGGCCCAGCCGAAGGAGCCGGTCCTGGAGGTCACCGGCCTGGTCGTGGACGACGACCGGCAGTGCCGCGCGGTGGACGGCGTCGACCTGACCGTGCACGCGGGGGAGGTCCTCGGCGTCGCGGGCGTGCAGGGCAACGGCCAGACCGAACTGATCGAGGCGATCATGGGGCTGCGGCCGGTACTCGCCGGCTCGGTGTCCCTGGCCGGGCAGGGTATCCACGGGTGGTCGACCAAGAAGGTGCTGCGCGCCGGGGTCGGTTACGTCCCCGAGGACCGCAGCGTCGACGGGCTGGTCAAGGAGTTCTCCGTCGCGGAGAACCTGGTCCTCGACATCTACGACCGGCCGCCGTTCGGCTCCGGACTGGCGCTGAAGCCGGACGCCATCGCGAAGTCGGCCCGGGAGCGGATCGAGCAGTTCGACGTGCGTACCCCGTCCGCCGACGCGGCGGTCGGCACGCTCTCCGGCGGCAACCAGCAGAAGGTGATCGTGGCCCGGGAGCTGTCCCGGCCGCTGAAGCTCTTCATCGCCGCCCAGCCGACCCGGGGTGTCGACGTCGGCTCGATCGAGTTCATCCACAGCCGGGTGATCCGGGAACGGGACATCGGTACCGCCGTCCTGGTGGTCTCCAGCGAACTCGACGAGGTGATCGGCCTGGCCGACCGGATCGCGGTGATGTACCGCGGCCGGATCATCGGCGTCGTCGGACCGGACACCCCGCGTGAGGAGATCGGCCTGCTGATGGCCGGCATCACCCCGGACGCCGCGACCCCGGAGAACGCCGCGACCCCGACCGCCGCGACCCCGGACGCCCCGACCGCCGCGACCACCGGTGACACCACCGACGGGACCACCGGTCCGGTCGGTGACCCGGACGGTACGACGGCGGGCCCGGCCACCGAAGGCCCCGTCAACGAGGACAAGGCATGACCATCCCCAACCCCGGCGCGGGTTCGCCGGACAAGGAACCGGCGAGCGAGGCGCAGGCGGCGCAGGACGCGCTGGACAACGCCGAACGGGCGGAGACCGCGACCGCTACCGGGGCCGAGACGGCGACCGCCACCCCGGCCGCCGGCAAGCCGGTCGGGAAGCCGGCACCCGGCAAGCCGACCGAACCGGAGGCCCGGCCCTCCCTCGGGCAGCTCTTCCTGGCCAACCTCTGGGCGGCCAACACGGTGACCGTCACGGTGCTCGCCCTGGTCCTCGCGATCGTGGTCGGTGCGGTACTGATGATCATCTCGGACCCCGAGGTGCTGGCCACCTACAGCTACATCACCGCCCGCCCGGCGGACGCGCTGAACGCGAGCTGGACCCTGGTCAGTGAGGGGTACGCCAACCTCTTCAAGGGTTCGGTCTTCGACCCGGAGGCGTTCTCCGGCTGGCTGAACGGCAGCAACGGCTGGGAGCCGGTGCTCGCGCCGATCTCCGAGACGCTCACCTACACCGCGCCGCTGGTCTTCACCGGCCTCTCCGTGGCGCTGGCGTTCCGGGGCGGTCTGTTCAACATCGGCGCCCAGGGCCAGGCCACCATCGGCGTCATCCTCGCCGCGCTGGCCGGCTTCCTGCTGCCGCTCCCGCCGGTGCTGCACCTGATCGTCGCGGTGCTCGCCGGGGCGCTCGGTGGGGCGATCTGGGGCTTCATCCCGGGCATCCTGAAGGCCCGGGCCGGCGCCCACGAGGTGATCAACACGATCATGCTCAACTACATCGCGGTGTACTTCCTGTCCTGGCTGATCGTGCAGAAGGGCATCCAGGACCCGGGTCGTACCGACGCGATCAGCCGGTCGGTCGACGGCTCCGCGCAACTGCCCCGACTGCTCGGCGACAACCTGCGGGTACACGCCGGCATCCTGGTGGCCGTGCTGGCCACCTGGGCGGTCGCCTGGCTGCTCAACCGGTCCACGCTCGGCTTCGAGCTGCGCGCGGTCGGGGCCAACCCGGACGCCGCGCGGACCGCCGGCATCAGCGTCACCCGGACGTACGTCCTGATCATGGTCTTCGCCGGGATCCTGGCCGGCCTCGGCGGATCCAACATGGTGCTCGGTTCCACGGCCAGCGCACTGACCCCGCTGGTGGTCGCCCAGATCGGCTTCGACGGCATCCTGGTCGCGTTGCTCGGCCGGGTGAAGCCGTGGGGCGTGGCGCTCGCCGCGCTGCTGTTCGGCGCGTTGCAGGCCGGCGGCAACCGGATGCAGTCCTACTCCGGGATCTCGCTGGAGCTGGTCACCGTGCTCCAGGCGCTGATCGTCATCTTCATCGCCGCTCCCGCCCTGGTGAAGGCGATCTTCCAGCTCCGCGCGGCGCGGGCCGCCCGGTTGCACACGAGCCTGGCGAAGGGCTGGTGACACGGTGAGCGCGAGGAGTGAGCTGGCGAGCCCCGCAGTCGCGAACGGAGACATGAGCTGATGTCCACCATGGCTGTCCCGGACGTCGCCGTCGCACCGGTGGACGAGGGATTCTGGACCCGCAACCGCAAGATCGGCGCGGTGCTGCTCGCCCTGGGAGTGCTCGCGGCGGTGCTCTTCGGGGCGCTCGCCACCGACCAGCAGGCCCGCTTCACGCTCAGCGAGGACTCGGCCGGCGCGGCCCTGGCCGTCAACGGCACGTTCGGCGCGATCCTGTTCGGCGTGCTCGCGGCGGCGGCCGGCGCCGCCCTGCTCGCCGGGGTGCCGAAGCGCTGGTTCACCCTGCTGCTCGGGGTCGGCGTGGTCGGCTTCGTGCTGGCCTTCCTCTGCTGGCAGGTCTCCGCCGCCCCGACCGGGCAGAACTTCATGCCGATGGTCAACATCCTGCGGGGCACCTTCATCCTCGCCCTGCCGCTTATCTTCGGTGCCCTCGCCGGAGTGCTCTGCGAGCGCTCCGGCGTGGTCAACGTGGCCATCGAGGGGCAGCTCCTGATGGGGGCGTTCGCCGGTGCGCTCTTCGGCACGATGTCCGGCAGTGTCTGGGTCGGCCTGGTCGCCGCCGCGATCGGTGGCGCGTTCATCTCGCTGCTGCTGGCCGTCTTCGCCATCCACTACCTGGTGGACCAGGTGGTCATGGGCATCGTGCTCAACCTGCTCGCGGTCGGTCTGACCGGCTTCCTGTACGAGCGGCTGATGCAGACCGACACCGCGAAGTACAACCAGCCGCCCCGGTTCAGCAACTGGGAGATCCCGCTGCTGTCGGACATCCCGGTCATCGGGCCGGCCCTGTTCCGGGCCAACATCTTCCTCTACCTCGGGCTGATCCTGGTCCTGGTGATCCACATTGCGCTGTTCCGGACCCGGTGGGGGCTGCGTACCCGGGCCGTCGGCGAGCACCCGACGGCTGCGGACACGCTCGGCGTCAAGGTGCTCCGGCTGCGGTACTTCAACGTGCTGCTCGCCGGGCTGGTGGCCGGGGTCGGCGGCGCGTCCTACACGCTGGCGCTCTACACCTTCACCAAGAACATGATCGGCGGTAAGGGCTTCATCGCCCTGGCCGCGCTGATCTTCGGCCGGTGGAACCCGACCGGCGCCCTGCTCGCCGCGCTCTTCTTCGGGTTCGCCGACCAGCTCGGCACCTACCTCGGGGCGATCAACAGCGTCATCCCCAGCCAGTTCCTGGCGATGCTGCCGTACCTGGCCACCATCTTCGCGGTGGCCGGCCTGGTCGGTAAGGTCCGGGCACCGGCCGCCGACGGCAAGCCCTACATCAAGGGCTGAACAGGAGGCACCATGCGGATCGACTGGGCCGAACTGCGGGCCGCCGCCACCGAGGCGATGCGGCACGCGTACGCGCCGTACTCCAAGTTCCCGGTGGGGGCGGCGGCCCTGGTCGACGACGGCCGGATCGTGCGCGGCTGCAACGTGGAGAACGCCGCGTACGGCGTGGTGCTCTGCGCCGAGTGCGGGGTGGTCTCCGCGCTGCACGCCACCGGCGGTGGCCGGCTCGTCGCGCTGTCCTGCGTCGACGCGACCGGTGAGCCGCTGATGCCGTGCGGCCGCTGCCGGCAGCTGCTCTGGGAACACGGCGGCCCGGACTGCCTGATCGAGGCGAAGGGCGGCCCGCTGACCATGGCCGAGCTGCTGCCGCACGCGTTCGGGGTGCAGGACCTGGAGGCGATCGTCCGGGACGACACGCTGCCGGTGGTACCGGAACGGCTGGCCTCCTGGCGGGGCCGGGGCACGGTCTTCGTGCACCCCGACGTGACCGCCGGCAAGCAGGTCTGGACGGCGTACTGGGAACGGTCCGCCGGGGACGGCGGCAACGCCGAGCCGGGCGTACTGGAGGAGGGGCCGACCTGGACGGACCCGGCCGACGCGGTCACCTGGGGACACGCCCGGACCCCCCGGGTGGTCGTGGTGGACGCCGCAGGCACGCTCTACTGGGCCGGGGACGGGGAGCCGCCCCTGGAGATCCCGACCCGCTGGCCCGGCAGCACCGGGGAGACCGAAGGAAGAATGCGATGAGTGGGTTCGCCGCGGTCGACGTGATCCGCACCAAGCGGGACGGCGGGGTGCTCTCCGACGCCCAGATCGACTGGGTGGTCGACGCGTACACCCGGGGCCGGGTGGCCGACGAGCAGATGTCCGCACTGGCCATGGCGATCCTGCTGCGGGGCATGACCGGCGCGGAGATCGCCCGGTGGACCGCCGCGATGATCGCCAGCGGCGAGCGGCTGGACCTGTCCGCCGTGCACCGGCCCACCGTCGACAAGCACTCCACCGGCGGGGTCGGTGACAAGATCACCCTGCCGTTGACCCCGCTGGTGGCGGCCTGCGGTGCCGCCGTACCGCAGCTCTCCGGCCGGGGGCTCGGCCACACCGGCGGCACGCTGGACAAGCTCGAATCCATCCCGGGCTGGCGGGCCGCGCTGAGCAACGCGGAGTTCACCGCCCAGTTGCGGGACGTCGGCGCGGTCATCTGCGCCGCCGGGGAGGGGCTGGCCCCGGCCGACCGCAAGCTGTACGCGCTGCGTGACGTCACCGGCACGGTCGAGGCGATCCCGCTGATCGCCAGCTCGATCATGAGCAAGAAGATCGCCGAGGGGACCGGTGCGCTGGTCCTGGACGTGAAGGTCGGTTCCGGCGCGTTCATGAAGTCGGTCGACGACGCCCGGGAACTCGCCCGCACCATGGTGGAACTGGGCGGGGCGCACGGGGTACGCACGGTGGCCCTGCTCACCGACATGTCCACCCCGCTCGGCCGCACCGTCGGCAACGCCGTGGAGGTCACCGAGTCGGTCGAGGTGCTGGCCGGTGGCGGCCCCGCCGACGTGGTCGAACTGACCCTGGCCCTGGCCCGGGAGATGCTCGCCGCCGCCGGGCTGCCCGACGTGGACCCCGCCGACGCGCTGCGCGACGGGCGGGCGATGGACTCCTGGCGGGCGATGATCGAGGCGCAGGGCGGCGACCCGGACGCCCCGATGCCGGTCGCCAACGAGGTGGAGGTGGTCCGCGCCGAGACCGACGGCGTCGTCGCGGCGGTCGACGCGTACGCCATCGGGATCGCCGCCTGGCGGCTCGGTGCCGGGCGGGCCCGCAAGGAGGACCCGGTCAGCGCCGCCGCCGGGGTCGTGCTGCACCGCCGCCCCGGTGACCTGGTGCGGGCCGGTGACCCGCTCTACGAGCTGCGCGCCGACGACCCGGCCCGGATCCCGGCGGCCCGGGCCGAGGCGGCCCGCGCGGTCACCGTGGCCGACCGGGTCACCCCGGCGGCCCCGCTGGTCATCGAGCGGATCGGCTGACCGGTCGGCCGTGGCCGCTGTTCCCCTGCCGGACCCGGGCACCATCCGTACGGCGAGCTGCTACGAACTGGAGCGGCTCGGCGTACCGCTGCCCCCCGACGAGTATCCCCTGGTCTGGGAGGCCGGGGACGAGGTCGCGTTGCGGCCGACCGCGGAGCTGGAGGCCCGGGCGGCGATCCTGCACGTCATCATGGGCCGGTGCTTCGGCATGCCGGCGGACGCCGCGATGGGTTGGCTGCTCGGCTCGCACCTGGTCGAGCAGGTCACCCCGCCGGAATGGCAGTTCCTGGTGGGCGGCAAGGGCGACCACCGGTCGTTCGTCCTGCACCACGACGCGCTCTTCGGGTTGGCCTGGGTGCTCGGCCTGACCCGGCACCTCGACCCGACCGTCCCGCCGGACGACCGGTTCGTCCGGCAGTTGCCGAACCTGGCCGCCGACGAGACGTTCGCGCAGTGGCGGTCCCGGATCCTCGCCGCCCCCCGGGACCCGGTCGAGGTGGCCGGTCTGCTCGACCTGCACTACTGCCTGGACTGGAGCTACCTGGAGATCGAGCGGACCGGCGGCGTCCTGCCCGGCCTGGTGGACGCCAACGCGATCGGTCAGCGCCGGTGGGCGCTGGAGTGGGCGGTCGTCTTCACCGGGCCGTACCACGACGAACCCGGGGGCTGGGAAGAGGTCGACCTCTCCACCTGAGCCGGCCGCTTGTTGTCGGACCGGCTCGTTGCCGGACCGGCTCAGCCCGGCCCTCCGGTCAGGCCGGTCGGTAGACGGCCAGCCGGACCGCGACGGTGACCGGTACCGGCTCGGGTAACGCGGCCAACCGCTGGTCCAGCCGGACCGGATCGGTGTGCCAGGCGCTCGGCCCCATGCCGACCAGGGTCCGCACCTCCGACCTGAGCAGCCGCAGCCCGGCCCGGTGCTCCCCGGCCTGCCCCGCCGTGAAGTGCCCGGCCAGGCTCGCGGCCACCCGGTCGGCCTTCTCCGGGTCCACCCGCAGCAGGCCGAGCGCGTCGACCAGCTCGGCCAGGTGGTCGGCGGCCGGCGTGACCACCAGCAGGGTCCCGTCCGCGCGCAGCACTCGGCGGAACTCGGGGCCGTTGCGGGGGGCGAAGACGTTCAGCAGCAGCGCCGTCGAGGCGTCCGCCAGGGGCAACCGGCGCCAGGTGTCGGCCAGCGCCGCGCCGGCCCGTGGGTGGGCCCGCGCCGCGCGGCGCAGCGCCGGCTTGGCGACGTCCAGCGCCAGACCGGTGGCGTCGGGCAGCGCGTCCAGCACCGCCGCGAGGTGCCGGGCGGTGCCGGCGCCGGGCTCCACCACCAGCGGGTACGTCGTACCGGGCGGGACGTGGGTCACGGCCGCCCGGGCCAGCGCGGCGGAGATGACGTCGTAGTGCCCGGCGGCGAGGAAGTCCGCCCGGTCGGCCACCATGGCGGCGCTGTCCCCGGAGTGCGGGGCCTGCCCGGCGAGCAGGTCGACGTACCCCTGCCGGGCGACGTCGAAGCTGTGGCCGCGCGGGCAGCGCAGTGCGCGGGCGGTACCGGCGGTCGCCTCGGCCAGCGGGTCGCCGCAGACCGGGCAGCTCAGGCGGCGCAGGGTCTCCGGGTGCATCGTCGGGCGCGGCGGCTCCACCCCGCCACCGTAGCGGGGTCGGCCCGGCGGCCGGCCGGACGGGGGCCAGCCGGACGGGCACGACGGCTTGCCGGGCGGGGCGCCGCCGGAGACCGGGCGGGGGACGCGACTAATGTCTGAGCATGGCCGCGATCACCTACGAAGACATCGTCAAGGCACCCAAGGCGCTCCTGCACGACCATCTCGACGGCGGCCTGCGGCCGGCGACGATCGTCGAACTCGCCCGGGAGGTCGGGCACGACCTGCCCACCACCGACCCCGAGGAACTCGGCCGCTGGTTCGTGGCCGCTGCCGACTCCGGCTCGCTGGAGCGCTACCTGGAGACGTTCGCGCACACCGTGGCGGTGATGCAGACCGAGGCCGGGCTGCGCCGGGTGGCCGCCGAGTGCGCCATCGACCTCGCCGCCGACGGCGTGGTCTACGCGGAGGTACGGTTCGCCCCGGAGCAGCACCTGGAGCGGGACCTCACCCTGGACCAGGTGGTGGAGGCGGTGCTGGCCGGTTTCGCCGAGGGCACCGCGCAGGCCGCCCGGTCCGGGCACCGGATCCGGATCGGCACCCTGCTCACCGCGATGCGCCACGCGGCCCGGTCGCAGGAGATCGCCGAGCTGGCCGTGCGGCACCGGGACAGCGGGGTGGTGGGGTTCGACATCGCCGGGGCCGAGGCGGGCTTCCCGCCCACCCGTCACCTGGACGCCTTCGAGTACCTCCAGCGGGAGAACTTCCACTTCACCATCCACGCCGGTGAGGCGTTCGGCCTGCCGTCGATCTGGCAGGCCATCCAGTGGTGCGGAGCCGACCGGCTCGGTCACGGCGTACGCATCGTCGACGACATCACCGGCGGGGCGGACGGCCGCCCGGTGCTCGGCCGGCTCGCCGCGTACGTGCGGGACAAGCGGATCCCGCTGGAGCTGTGCCCGTCGTCGAACGTACAGACCGGGGCGGCCCCGTCGATCGCCGAGCACCCCATCGGGCTGCTGCGGGACCTGCGGTTCCGGGTCACCGTCAACACCGACAACCGGTTGATGAGCGGCACCTCCATGTCCCGCGAGATGGCGCTGCTGGTGGAGGCGTTCGGCTACGGCTGGGCGGAGCTACGCTGGTTCACCATCAACGCGATGAAGAGTGCGTTCATCCCGTTCGACGAGCGGCTGGCGTTGATCGACGAGGTGATCAAGCCGGCGTACGCGGAGCTGATGGCGGGGTAGGGCGGCTCCCGGAGGCCCGGGGGAGGACGGTCAGGGTAGGTGCGGGTGCCGGGCGAGCAGTTCGGTCACCCGCCGGACGATCTCCCCGCCCCGGGCCGGCTGGGCACCGAGGCCGGCCTGCCGGCGCAGTACGGCCGGCTCGGCGCGCAACAGGGTGAGCCCCCGCCGGAGCAGCACCCCGGGGGCCTTGCGCTGCTCGGCCAGGTCCCGTCGGAGCCGGCGCAGGAAGGTCGCGCCGCGTGGCCGGCGGAGAGCGTACGCCCCGGCCAGCAGCCCCCGGCGGCGACACTCGGCGACGATCTCGGCGGCGAAGATACCTTCGGCGACGAACAATGGCGATCCGGCCAGGTCGAGTACCCGGGTGTCCACCCGCCGGTCCGCGCCGATCGCGTAAACCGGCACTTCCGCCTTGCCGTCCCGGAGCAGCCGGGCAATGGTGTCCACCGCCGCCCCGGCATCCCAGGACAATGGTGACTCCCAGTCCACCTGGTCGCCCCGACGAGGCAACGTAGGGTCATCGCCGTTCTTGTAGAAGTCGTCGAGGCAGAGCACGGGCAGCCCGGTTCGCTGGGCTATGTACGACTTCCCGGACCCTGAGGGACCGGCGAGGAGGACAACTCCGTGAGGACGCTTCATTACTCTCGGTTACTCCGGCCAGACGGATTGCTATCAAATTGCATCAACATCCCATCACACCCTGTGCGACGGCCAACCTGGGCTTTCTCTTTGAGTGACGGCGTGATGGAATCTCGGAGGTCCGACCCGCCCGGGTCGGTCGCGCAGCGGTGCCCGGAGCGCCGCGACGGCGCTGGAACGCGAGGGCGGTGACGTGAGCAAACGACCAAAGACGGCGGGCTCATTCCTGTCGCGCGTGCGCCGGCCCTTCGGCCGGCTCCGCGACATGCCGATCTGGTCCAAGCTCGGTCTCATCATGATCGTGCCCACGATCGCCACGGTCGTGGTCGGTACCAGCGGGCTGATCGACCACCTGGAGACGCTCGACACCGCCAACCGGGCCGGTGACCTGGCCAACCTGGTGCAGTACTCCGGCGAGCTGGTCGACGACCTGCAGAACGAGCGGGCCGCCGCGGTGCTCCTGCTCGGCGCCGACAAGGAGGCGGACCGCAAGCGCTACACCGACGCGTACACCGACCTGCACAAGGCGGTCGACGCGGCGAAGGCGCCGTACTCCCGGCAGCGGGCCGAGCTGAGCGACCTGCCCACCAACTTCGACGGGCTGCTGGACGGCATCGACCAGAACCTGGCCAACCTGCCCGGTACCCGCAGTCAGGTCTTCAACGGCAAACTGAAGCTCACCGAGGCGGCCCAGGCGTACGAGGGCCTGATCGCCGACCTGCTGGACATCCGCGACTCGGCCACCCAGCTCGCCGGGGACACCGACCTCGGTGAGCGGATGCGGGCCGCCGCCAGCACCGCACGGGCCAAGGAGTTCCTCTCCGTCCGCCGGGTCGTCGTGCACCGCGCGCTGATCCAGAACAATCTCACCCCGGTGCTGCGGACCGAGTACATCGCCACCGAGACCGGTCAGCAGCAGGCCCTGCAGAGCTTCCTGGCGGTGGCCAACCGGGCCGAGTCGGAGCTGTACCAGCAGACCGTGGCCGGTTCCGACCAGCGGGAGGCCGACACCTACAGCGGCTGGATCCGCAGCACCACCACCGACAGCATCGCCGGGGCGCCGTTCAACGCCGACCAGTGGGACGCGGCGATGACCGGCAACGCCAAGCTGATCCGGACCGTCGAGGCGAAACTCGACGCCGACGTGGTCAACGAGGCCGACCAGCTCCGTACCGACGTGCAACGGCAGGTCTTCCTGGAGACCGGTCTGCTGCTCGGCATGCTGCTGCTGGCCATCCTCTTCGCATGGCTGGTCGCCCGGTCGATGGCCCGCTCGCTGCGCGACCTGCGCCAGGGTGCCCTGGCCGTCGCCCAGTACGGCCTGCCCCAGGCGGTGGCCCGGCTGCGCGACCCGCAGCTGTCCAACCAGCTCTCCCCGGTCCAGCTCGCGAACCAGATCGCCGAGCCGCTGCCGGTGCGGAGCCGGGACGAGTTCGGCCAGGTGACCGAGGCGTTCAACGCGGTCCACCTGGAGGCCGTCCGGACCGCCGCCGAGCAGGCCGCCCTGCGCGCCTCGGTGGCCACCATGTTCGTCAACCTGGCCCGTCGTTCGCAGATCCTGGTCGACCGGCTCATCGGTCACCTGGACCGGCTCGAACGCGGCGAGGAGGACCCGGACCGGCTGGCCGAGCTGTTCCAGCTCGACCACCTGGCCACCCGGATGCGGCGCAACGACGAGAACCTGCTGGTGCTCGCCGGCGCGGACTCCACCCGGGTGCAGCGGGAGCCGGCCGCCCTGATCGACGTGCTGCGGGCGGCCCAGTCCGAGGTCGAGCACTACACCCGGATCGAGTTCGGGGTGGTCGACCGGGACATCGAGGTGGCCGCGCACGCCGTCAACGACCTCGTGCACCTGGTCGCCGAGCTGTTCGACAACGCCACCGCGTTCTCGCCGCCGGACTCCCAGGTCATGGTGGAGGCCCGCCGGGTCGGTGACCGCGCCTCGCTCTACGTGGAGGACCGGGGCATCGGCATCTCGCCGGACCAGCTCCGTGACCTCAACGAGCGGCTCGCCACGCCGCCGATGGTCGACGTCGCCGTCTCCCGGATGATGGGCCTCGTCGTGGTCGCCCGCCTGGCCTCCCGGCACGCGGTCAAGGTCGAGCTGCGGGCCGGTGGCGACCGGGGCACCGTGGCCGAGGTCGCCCTGCCCACCTCGGTGCTCGTCCCCCGGGCGCTCTCCGGCCGGGTCCAGCAGCCCGGCGCGCTGCCGGCGTCGCCCAGTTCCGCCCCGCCCGCCGGCCCGGCCCGGGAGATCACCCCGCTGCCGCCGTCGCCGCGTACCAGCCCGGACCGGGACAGCCAGGTGACCCTGGGTGGCCGACCGTTCGAGCCGGCTGCCCGGAACGGTGCCGGCCAGCTCGGGGCCGGTGCGGCCCGTTCCATGCCGGCCTGGTCCGACCTCACCGGCGTGACCCCGCCGCGCAACGGTACGGACACGTTCCGGCCCCGCCCGACCAACGGCCAGCCGGTCGAGCCGTTGCCGCAGCGTCGGGCGACCGGTGACGAGGAGGGGACCACCGACACCGGCTCGTTCCCGGTCGTGCCCCGCCAGTTGCCGAGCAGCCCGGAGGCGCGCTCCCTGGCCGTACCGCCGGTCTCCGCCCCGCCGGTCTCGGGTCAGCCCTACTCCGCGCCGCCGGTCTCCGCGCAGCCCTATTCGGCGCAGCCGTATTCGGCCCCGCCGGTGTCGGGTCAGCCGTACTCCGCGCAGCCGTACTCGGCCCCGCCGGTGTCGGGCCAGCCGTACTCCGCGCAGCCCTACTCGGCCCCGCCGGTGGTGTCCACCCCGCCGGTCATTGCGCCGGACCGTCCGGCCACCCCCTCGAACGGCGCCCCGCCGGTCTGGCCGCCGGTGGCCACACCGGAACGGGACGCGCCGCCAGCCGTACCCGAGCGGCTCGCTGCCGCACTGGACATGACCACCGAGCTGCCCCGGGTCACCCGGGGCCCGATGGAGCCCCCGGCGGCCCCCGCTCCGGCCGAGCGGCAGCAGCGGTACGCCGACGAGACCATGGAACTGCCGATCTTCCGGGAGCTGGAGTCGGCCTGGTTCCGTACCCGCCGACCGGCCGAGGACGCGCCCGTGGTCCAGCCGGCGGCCGGTGCCGGTGACGCGACCGAGCAGTTCGCCAGGGTCGACGCCGGCAGCCGTACCGGCCAGAACATCCCGACCGGGACGACAGGTAACCCAGTCATGCCGAATGCGCCGACAGGCGGCGGTACGCCGCACGACAACGGGCCGGCCACCCCGTACGGGGAGAGCACCCCGCCGCGCCGGGTACCCACCCAGAATCCCTGGCAGACGGCCGCCGACGACGGTTGGCGGGCGGCCAGTGCGGCGAGCGCCGCCCCGGTCGGCGGTACTACCCAGACCGGCCTGCCGAAGCGGGTGCCCATGGCGCAGCTCGTGCCCGGTGGGGTGGAGAAACCGGTCACCTCTGTGCAACGCCGTACTCCCGAAGCAGTGCGCGGTCTGCTCTCCGCATACCATCGCGGCGTGCAACGAGGCCGTAGCAACCCCTCGGACGGTCCATCGACCCACCCGGAGTCGGCTCCGGGCGGGCAGAAATCCTCGCAGTCTGGCCTAGGCCCCGCGGCCGGGAGCGGGCAGAAGGAGCATGAAGGATGACAACTACGCAGGATCTTGGTTGGCTGCTGGCCAACTTCGCCGACCGGGTGCCCGGCGTCGCACACGCGATCGCCGTCTCCGCGGACGGTCTGCTCCTCGCGTCGTCACGAGACCTTCCGCGTGACCGGGCTGACCAGCTCGCCGCCATCGCCTCCGGTCTGGTCAGCCTCACACAGGGCGCCGCCCGCTGCTTCGAGGGTGGCGCGGTGCTCCAGACAGTCGTCGAGATGGACAATGGCTTCCTGTTCCTGATGTCCATCTCGGACGGTTCGTCGTTCGCGGTGCTCGCGGCCCGGTCCTGCGATGTCGGTCAGGTGGGCTACGAGATGGCGCTGCTCGTCGACCGGGTCGGCGACGCGTTGACTCCGCAGCCGCGCGCCGCGGCTGCGGGCATGCTGGGTTGAGTCGGGACCTGGCGGCCGGTGGCCGGCAGGGGCAACAAACAGAGATGACGAGTTCCACCGAGTTGGGCCCGCGACGGGTACGAGGGAGGTGAGCGGCGACATGGAACGCGACGAGCCGACCGGAGCGCTGGTCCGTCCATATGCCGTGACCCGCGGTCGTACCCGTCCCAAGCTCGACATCGCACTGGAAGCACTCGTCGAGACGACGGTGCGTGGCCGGTCCCTCCAGAACGCCAAGGGGGGACACGGCCGGGAGCACCAATACATCGCCGCGCTGTGTGACGGACGGCTGCAGTCGCTCGCCGAGATCGCGGCGCGCATGCAGTTGCCGCTCGGGGTGGCCCGGGTCCTGATCGCGGACATGGCCACGGACGGCCTGGTCGCGGTGCACGAGCCGACCATCCTGGACGACTCCGACGACGCGGTGGGCACTGAACTGCTGGAGAGGGTGCTGAGTGGACTTCGCAGGCTCTGACATGTCGCACCGCCCACCGTCTGGACGCGTGACATCGGCAAAGATCGTCATCGCCGGTGGCTTCGGCGTCGGTAAGACGACCCTGGTCGGCTCGGTCTCGGAGATCACGCCGCTGACCACCGAGGCGATCATGACGTCGGCCGGTGTGGGCGTCGACGATACGCGGCAGGTACCGGGGAAGACGACCACCACGGTCGCCATGGACTTCGGTCGGATCTCCATCGACCGGGATCTGATCCTGTACCTCTTCGGTACCCCGGGCCAGACGCGCTTCTGGTTCATGTGGGACGAACTGGTCCGGGGTGCGATCGGCGCGGTGGTCCTGGTCGACACGCGTCGGCTCGCGGACTGCTTCGCGGCGATCGACTTCTTCGAGCACCGCCGGTTGCCGTACCTCGTGGCGATCAACTGCTTCGACGGGATGCAGTACCACGACCCGCAGGACGTCCGGGACGCGCTCGCGATCTCCAACGACGTCCCGGTGGTGGCCTGTGACGCCCGGAACCGGGAGTCGACCAAGCACGTGCTCATCTCCCTGGTGGAGTACGTGCTGACCATGCGGCGTTCCCGCGCGGTGGCGCCCGCCTGACAGCGCGGCTGACCCGCCCGGTCGTGTCCTGCGCACACCGGGCGGGCCGCGTCGTCGGTGTCGATGCTCCCGGAGTGGGCCGCCGCCGTGCCCGGGTTCGGGTGGTCACGTGGCTGGCGACCGGTCAGTGGTCGCTCCCGCCCGGAACGGGTCCGGCGCCCGGGGCGGTCGGAAAGCCCGGGGCGGTCAGGAGACTCGGGGCGGTCAGGAGACCCGGACCCAGGCCCCGTTGGCGACCGTGAAGACGCCCAGTGAGTCCGCCGCCATGCCGCCGTGCCGGATCGGCGCGAACGCGTACGCCCCGGCGATGCCCTCGGTCACCTGGTTCTGCAGGTAGGCGCGCAACCGTCCACGGTCGACACTGGCCGCCATCCGGGCGGCGTTGGCGAGCAGGTGCAGCGCGTCCGAGCCGTACGGGGCGAAACCGCTGAACCCGCCGTACTCCCGGATGTAGCGGAAGACGAAGTCCCGCCGGGCCAGGGCCGCCGTGGTGGTGTTGGTGAGGGTCGACCCGCCCAGCGAGGCGGGGTGTACGACGAGAGCACCCTCCATCGCCGACAGGTACGACTCGCTCAGGGTCTCCTCGGCGACCGCCCCGGCGTCGAAGAGGAGCTGTCCGGTGTAGCCCGTCCGGCGCAGCGCCCGCGCAGCGGCCCCGGAGTCCGGGGCGGTACCCCAGACCACGATTCCGTCCGGTGTGCCCTCCACGGCCCGCTCAGCGGCCCAGGTGGGGTCTCCGTCGGCCGCCCCGGGCAGTCGCACGGTGCGTGCCAGGTCGACACCGGCGATCTCCAACGCGCCGGCCATGGCCCGCACCCCCGAGTCGCCGTGCAGGCCGTGCGCGGCGAGCACGGCGACCCGCCGGAGTTTCTCGGCGCGGGCCAGCCGGGCCAGGCGGCGGGCCACGTCCCCGGCGTCCGGGGTGAGCTTGTAGACGTAGGTCCGCTGGGCCAGCGGCAGGACGATGCCGTCTGCGGCGGCCAGCGACAGGTACGGCACCTGGAGTTTCTGGGCCACCCCGACGATGGCCATCGCGGTCTCCGCCACGGTGCCGCCGACGAGGGCGTGCACCCCGTGTGCCCAGGCCAGATCGGTGGCCTGCCGGGCGGCGAGCCCCGGATCACCGGCGTTGTCCTGCACCACGAGCCGGATGGTCCGCCGCAGGTTGCCGACCGGCACCCCGTCCTCGGCGTTCAGCGTCGCCGCAGTGATCCGCAGGGCCCGTTCCTGGAGCACCCCGAGCGCCGCCCAGCGTCCGCTGAGTTCCAGGCTGGCGCCGACGACCAGCTCCTGCGGCCCCCGGGTGGTGGCCGGTCGGGAGCCCGGCCCGGAGGCCGGCTCCTCGTCCCGCCCGCAGGCGCCGAGCAGCAGGGTCCCGGCGGTACCGGCCAGCAGGCTCCGCCGGGCCAGCCCACCCCGACCGGGTACGGCGGTGGCCAGTGTGGAGCTACCGGTCGCCGCTGTCGCCATCTCCGAGCCGTCCCTTCCCTGCCCGGCGGCGAACCTGCCGCCGGCTGTCCCGCCGGTATGCTTCCGGCCGCCACATCCCGGCGTCAACTTTTCCGGCTGTGGCTATGAACACGCAGGTCAGAGATGTTTTGCAGGTCGGTCGGGCAGGATCGGGGCGGTAGGCCGGCGGTAGGTCAGGAACGGTAACCGGCCGGGCGGTACTCCGGCTCCCGGTCGTCCTCCCGTTCGTCCGGATCGCGGCTGAAGTCCCAGCCGCCTGCGGCCTCCCGGCCCGGACGACCGCCGACGGCGAAGCCGCCGATCTCCTGCCCGCGCCGCCAGCCCCGGAAGTAGCCGGTGGTGTTCTCCGCGAGGCTCGCCGGATCCCGGACGATCCGCAGGGGACGTTCGTCCCGCAGCGGCGAACCGGGAACCAGGTTGGCCTGCGGCACCCGCTTGGGCAGACCGGCCGGCGTCTCCGCGCCCACCGCCGGCCGGGCCGCCTGCTCGGCGGCCCGCCAACCGGTGTCGGCGGTGAACGACCACGGGGCGTCCTCCTCGGCGGGCTGGTCGGTAAACCAGGCGGACCGGGCGGCGGCGAAGATCAGCAGGTCACCGTCGCCCTCGTCGGCGACCGGCGGCGGGCGGTGTTCCGCCTTCGGGCGTTCGGGGCGGGCCGACCGCTGGGTCCGGGCCTCCTCCTCCCGGTCGACCAGACGCAGCGGGGGGGTGTCCCGGTCGGCGGTGTCCCGCAGGGACCGGTCGGCCGGCGGGGCCGGTTCCACCAGCCGCAGCGAGGGCGGCTCCGGCGGCAGGTCGTCGGCGAGCCAGGGCGGGGTCACCCGACCCTCGCCCGGGGTGACCACGGTGGGCGCGTCCACACTGCGCCCGCCCCGGCTCTCCCGGTCGCTGCGGGCGTACCCGCCACCCTGGCCGGCGGTGGTGTCCGCCCGGTCGTCGGAGGGGTTGACCAGCGGCCAGTTGGCCCGGGAGCCGGGTGGCGCGTGCTCCGGCTCGGGGCGCGGCGCCGGTACCGGCACGTTGCGGTCGGTGACGGAGAAACCGCCGGCGGGCGGGGCCGCCTCGACGTTGGTCTTGGGCCGGGGGGAGATGACCGTGGGCCGCTGCCGTTCGGCGCGGGCGTTGTTGATCGCGGCGGTGGTGAGCGTGGGCCGGAAGGGCTCGCCCGCCTCGGCCGGCGGAATGCCGGGCCGCTGTCCCGACGGCACGCCGGGGCGCTGCCCGGGAGCCGGTGAGGGGCGCTGGCCCGGGGTGATCGGGGTCATCCCCGGCGGTGGCGGCGGTGGAGCGGAGACCGGTCGGTTGGTCGGCGCGTCCACCTGCCGGGCGGCCGGCGGCAGCGCCGGCTCCGGGCGGTTCGGCCGGACCGACGGCGGCGCCGAGACCGGCGGGGTCACCGCGGCGGCCGGCGCGACCGGCGCCGGGG
>NZ_WVUH01000289.1 GCF_017614955.1 Micromonospora echinofusca | reverse complement strand
CCCCCGACCCGGACCCCGACCCCGGACTCGTGCTGGGCTGACGACCCGGCGAGCGGGCTGACGCAGGTTGACTGCGCGGGAGCGGGTTGACTGCGCGGGAGCGGGTTGTCGGCGCGGGCAGCGACCTACAGGCGGATACCGAGCAGCGCGTCGACCGTACGGGCGAACAGGGCCGGCGCACCGGCGTCGGCACCGGTACCGGCCAGTGCCGCCTCGGCCCACGCGTCGGCGACGGCCAGCGCACCGGGGGCGTCCAGATCGTCGGCGAGCCGGTCCCGTACCCCGGCCAGCAGCGCTTCCCCCGACGGCCCGGTGGCGGCCGACGCGGCGGCCCGCCAACGCTCCAGCCGGGTCGTCGCGTCGGCCAGCAGCTCGTCGGTCCAGGCCCGGTCGGACCGGTAGTGCCCGGCCATCAGCCCCAGCCGGACCGCCATCGGGTCGACCCGGTCGGCCCGCAGGCGGGACACGAAGACCAGGTTCCCCTTGGACTTGGACATCTTCTCGCCGTCCAGTCCGATCATGCCGGCGTGGACGTAGTGCGTGGCGAACGGCGCGGTACCGGTGAGCCGCTCGGCGTGCGCCGCCGAACACTCGTGATGCGGGAAGAGCAGGTCGTTGCCGCCGCCCTGCACGTCGATCCGGTCGCCGAGCAGGTTGAGCGCGATGACCGCGCACTCGATGTGCCAGCCCGGCCGGCCCTGCCCGAGCGCGCCGCCCTGCCAGGATGGCTCCCCCTCCCGGGCACCCCGCCACAGCAGCGGGTCCAGCGGGTCGCGCTTGCCGGCGCGCTGCGGATCGCCGCCGCGCTCGGCGAAGAACTCCAGCATCTGCTCGCGGGACAGGTTGGACTCGTACCCGAACCGGGGCGCGGCGGAGATGTCGAAGTAGACGTCGCCGGTGCCGTCCTCCAACCGGTACGCCGAGCCGTCCTTGAGCAGGGTCTCGACCTTCTCGGCGATGTCCGGGATCGACTCCACCGCACCGACGTAGTGGGTCGGCGGGATGATCCGCAGCGCCTCCATGTCCTCGCGGAACAGGGCGGTCTCCCGCATCGCCAGGACGACCCAGTCCTCGCCGTCGCGTTCGGCGCGCTCCAGCAGCGGATCGTCGATGTCGGTGACGTTCTGGACGTAGTCGACCGACAGGCCGTTGTCCCGCCAGACCCGCTGCACCAGATCGAAGGCGATCATCGTCGCCGCGTGCCCGAGGTGGGTGGCGTCGTACGGGGTGATCCCGCAGACGTACATGGTCGCGGTACCGGCCGGGCCCGCCGGTGTCACGGCCTGCCGCGCCGAGTCGTACAACGCGAGCGGCTGCCCGGTCCCCGGCAGCCGCGGCACCTCATGTCCCGCCCAAGTGTCCATGCCCGTCAGCCTATCCAGCTCCACCGGACGCCGGTGACAGCTCGAAAGTGATCAAGGTGACAGCGGTCAGATCGGCGGCCAGGGCATCGCCGGCCACCGCACCGGCGGTTGCGGGAACCGCCCGTCGGCCCGCAACCGGTCGATCCGGGACCGCAACGCGGCCACCTCGGAGACGGTCAGGTGCCCGGCCAACTCGTCGGCCAACCCGCCGTCCAGCTCACCGGTCAACTGCGCCAGCATCTCCAGCGCGTCCGGCGGCAGCAGCGCACCGGACCAGCCCCACAGGACCGTCCGCAGTTTCTCCTCGACGTGGAAGCTCACCCCGTGGTCGACGCCGTAGACCCGGTCGTCGGCGCCGAGCAGGACGTGCCCACCCTTGCGGTCGGCGTTGTTGATCACGGCGTCCAGCACCGCCAGCCGGGCCAGCCGGGGATCGTCGGCGTGCGCCAACGTGTAGGCCGCCCCGTCGTCGTCGCGGGCCGCCGCGACCGGGAACCAGCGCGGCGGCACCATGTCGGCCGGTACGAACGCGACCAACGGCTCGGCCCCGGACGGCTCCTCGATCCAGAGCTGACAGGCACCCGGCCCGAGCGGCCCGTCCCGCAGCACCGTCGGCGGGACCAGGTCCCAGCCGGTCGCCCGGGAGACCAGGTACGCCGACACCTCCCGCCCGGCGAGCGTGCCGTCCGGGAAGTCCCACAGCGGTCGTTCACCGCGCACCGGTTTGTAGACACAGCGCGCCGTCACCCCGTCCAGGGTCAGGAAACCCCGCAGCGTGGTGTTCGAGGCGTCGACCAGCCGGCCCTCCAGCTCGAACTCCCCGGACCGCAGCAGGCGCAGCGCGGCGCCCTCGTCGAGCCGGGGTTGCAGTTCGGAGCTGGTCACCGGTGGTAGCCGTTGTGCCGGGGGCAGAGGTGTCCGGCCGGGTCGAGCGGTTGGCCGCAGAGCGGGCAGGGGGGCCGGCCGGCGGCCACCACCCGGCGGGCCCGGTCGATGAAGGCCCGGACCGCCTGCGGGGTCAGCCGGACCCGCAACCGGTCGAGGTCGTCGTCCGGCTCGTCGTCGTCGGACTCCTCGTCGTCGTCGAGGTCGTCGTCGCCCAGCTCGCCCTCGGCCGTCTCGCCCGCCGCGATCGCCTCGATCACCACGGTGGCCGTGTCGACGTCGTAGGCCAGACCCAGGGTGCCCACCCGGAACTCCTCGTCGACCGGGGTGTCCAGGGGCTCGTTGTCGGAGACCACGGCCGGGGTGTCCGACAACTCCACCCCGAACCGGCGGGTCGCCTCGGCGAGCAGCTCCTCGAGCTTCTCGGCGAGCAGGGACACCTGGACCTTCTCCAGCGCGACACTGACCAGTCGACCGCCGCCACGCGCCTGGAGGAAGAAGGTCCGCTCACCGGGCGGGCCCACGGTCCCTGCGACGAACCGCTCGGGCGGTTCGAAAGCGTGCACCTGGTGGCTCATACCCACGACCCTATCCGGCCCGCTGAGCCGGCGCGTAGCCCACCGAGGGGGAATCGTGGCCGTTCCCGGGCCGCTCCGGTGGCCCCGCAGGTCAACGGCAGGGTCGGGATCCCGGTCACCGCGTCGCTCCCGCGCCGCCACCGACCGCTGCGTCCGAATCGGCCCGCCGTGACCGACGGCGGGACTTCCTCGCCGGCGGAACCAGCCCGGTCAGGTCCCCGCCGACGTCGTTGAGCCGGACCAGGAACGGCCGTACCGGCGTGTACCGGATGACGGTCACCGAGGCCGGATCCACCACGATCCGCTGGAACAGGTCCAGGTGCAGCCCCAGCGCGTCCGCCACGATCGCCTTGATCACGTCGCCGTGGCCGCAGGCCAGCCAGAGCGCGTCCGGCCCGTGCGCGGCGGTGACCCGGGCGTCCCAGTCGCGGACGGCGGCCACCGACCGGGCCGCCATCGCGGCCATCGGCTCACCGTCGGGGAACACCACCGCGCTCGGATGCTGCTGCACCACCGGCCAGAGCGGATCCTTGGCGAGCGTCCGCAGCGGCTGCCCCTCCCACGCCCCGTAACCACACTCGATCAGCCGTTCCTCGGCGACCGGCTCGGCGGCGGGCAGGGCCAGTTCCAACGTCTGCCGGCAGCGGATCAGGGGACTGGTCACCACGGCGGCCAGGGGCAGTCCGGCCAGCCGGGCGCCCGCCGCGGTCGCCTGGGCCCGGCCGGTCTCGTCCAACTCGACGGGCTGCCGCCCGGCCAAGCCACCGTCGGCGTTGGCCGTCGTACGGCCGTGTCGCAGAAGCAGAAGGGTCGCCACGTCCACCACCCTAGGCGGTGGACGGGGCGACCCCCAGCGACGGACCGCCGACGTGGCCCCGGTGTCAGGTGGCGCCGACCGGGGTCAGGTGGCGCTGATCGTGCCGGTCAGCAGCAACGCCAGCACCAGGCTGCCCAGCGCCACCCGGTAGAGCACGAAGACGTACAGGGTGTGGTGCGCCACGTAGCGCAGCAGCCAGGCGATGGCCGCGTAGCCGACCCCGAAGGCGATCACCGTGGCGACCACCATCTGCGCGACGCTCGGCACCGAGGTGCCCGGCGCCGCCGGTTCGAAGACGTCGCCGATGCTGAAGATGCCGGACATCACCACCGCCGGGATGGCCAGCAGGAAGGAGTACCGGGCCGCCGCCTCACGGGTGAGGCTGAGGAAGAGGCCGGCGGTGAGCGTGCCGCCGGACCGGGACACCCCGGGGATCAACGCCATCGCCTGGGCGAAGCCCATCACGACCCCGTCGCGCATCCGGAAGTCGGTGAGCGTCCGGGTCTGCCGGCCCCAGTACTCGGCGAAGGCCAGCACGAAGGCGAAGACGATCAGGGTGGTCGCCACCACCCACAGGTTGCGGGCGGTCTCCCGGATCTGGTCCTTGAACAGGAACCCGAACACCCCGATCGGCATCGACCCGATGATCACGTACCAGCCCATCCGGTAGTCGAGGCTGGCGCGTACCGAGGAGTCCCAGATGCCCACGATCCAGGTCCGGGCGATCCGGAAGATGTCCTTGGCGAAGTAGATCAGTACCGCCGCCTCGGTACCCAACTGGGTGACGGCGGTGAACGACGCCCCGGCGTCCCGCTCGAAGAAGATCGCGGAGGTGATCCGCAGGTGCCCCGACGAGCTCACCGGGAGGAACTCGGTGAGGCCCTGGACGATGCCCAGGACGATCGCCTCGATCCAGCTCACTCCCCCACCCCGGCCAGTTCCAGTGCCTCGGCGCAGGTCCGCAGGGTGGCGATGCCGCTGTCCCGGTCGGCGACGAAGAGGGTCACCGACAGGGTGGTCACCCCGGCGGCGGCGTACTCCCGCATCCGCTCGGCGATGCGCTCCTTCGGCCCGAGCAGCGAGGTGCGGTCGATGAACTCCATCGGCACCGCCGCTGCCGCGTCCCGCTGCCGCTTGGCCAGGTAGAGGTCCTGCACCTCGCGGGCGGCGTCGCCGTAGCCCATCCGGGTGGCGAGCTGGTTGTAGAAGTTCTGTTCCCGGCTGCCCATGCCGCCGACGTAGAGCGCGGCGTACCAGCGGACCAGCTCGGCGCAGGAAGCCACGTCGTCACCGACCACCACCGGCACGCTCGGCACCACGTCGAACCCGGCCAGCTCCTTGCCGACCTTGGCCCGCCCGGCGGCGACCGAGGCGAGCTGGTCGGCGGCGAACTCGGGGGCGTAGAACACGGCCAGCCAGCCGTCGGCGATCTCCCCGGCCAGCTCCAGGTTCTTCGGACCGACGGCGGCCAGGTAGATCGGAATGTGCTCGCGGGGCGGGTGGAAGCCGAGCCGCAGCGCCTTGCCCGGCCCGTCCGGCAGCGGCAGCGTGTAGTGGGCGCCGTCGTAGGCGACCTCCTTGCGGGCGATCGCCAGTTTGACGATGTCGACGAACTCCCGGGTCCGGGCCAGCGGCTTGCCGAACCGGACGCCGTGCCAGCCCTCGGAGACCTGCGGACCGGAGACGCCCAGGCCGAGCCGGAACCGGCCACCGGAGATCGCGTCGATGGTCGCCGCGGTCATCGCGGTCGCCGCCGGGGTACGCGCCGGGATCTGCATGACCGCGCTGCCGACGTCGATCCGCTCGGTCTGCCCGGCGATCCAGGCCAGCATGCTCGGCGAGTCCGAGCCGTACGCCTCCGCCGCCCAGACCACCGAGTAGCCGAGCCGGTCGGCCTCCTGGGCCAGGGCGAGATGGTCGGCGGGTGTACTCCACGCCGTCTGGTAGCCGAGGCTGAGCCCGAGTCGCACTGGTCCTCCCCACTTCGCAGCACAGGTCGCATCAGGTTACGCAACGCGACTCACGGGCCGGACGGCGGTCGTCGGGGCGATCCGGCGCGTACGGCGGCCCCACCGGCCCGGCGCTGCTGTCGGGAACCGGTCGAGTTCGGCGCCGACCGAGGATATCCGTACGCCGGTGTTCGAAATAAGGTTCACCCATGCAACAGCGACCGCTCGGCCGAAGCGGGCTGGCGGTTTCGCGGCTCGCGCTCGGCACCATGACCTGGGGCCGGGACACCGACGCCGATGACGCTGCCGCCCAGCTGAAGAGCTACCTCGACGCCGGGGGGAACCTGATCGACACCGCCGACGTCTACGGCGACGGGGACGCCGAGGCGGTCATCGGTTCCCTGCTGGGCAGCCTGGTGCCCCGCGACGACCTGCTGATCGCCACGAAGGCCGGGCTGCGTCCCGGCTCCCCCCGGCGCCGGGACGGTTCCCGGGGGCACCTGCTGCGGACCCTCGACGCCTCGCTGCGCCGGCTCGGCACCGACCACGTCGACCTCTGGCAGGTACACGGCTACGACCCGGGCACCCCGCTGGAGGAGACCCTCGGCGCCCTCGACCACGCGGTGGCCAGCGGGCGGGTCCGCTACATCGGGGTGTCGAACTTCTCCGGCTGGCAGACCGCCCGGGCCGCCACCTGGCAGGCCGCCTATCCCGGCCGCGCGCCGGTGGTCGCCGCGCAGATGGAGTACTCCCTGCTGGAGCGGGGCATCGAGCGGGAGGTACTGCCGGCCTGCGCGGAGCTGGGGCTCGGCCTGCTGCCCTGGTCACCGCTGGGTCGGGGGGTGCTCACCGGCAAGTACCGGCACGGCCGGCCGGCCGACTCCCGGGCCGCTTCGTCCCACTTCGAGCGGTTCGTGGCCCGGTACCTGGAGCCGCGCTGCTCCAGCATCGTCGAGGCGGTGGCCACCGCAGCCGGCGGCCTGGGCGTCTCCCCGATGGAGGTGGCGCTGGCCTGGGTACGCGACCGGCCGGGGGTGGTCGCCCCGATCCTCGGTGCCCGCACGGTGGGGCAACTGCTCGGCGCGTTGCAGGTGGAACGGATGAGCCTGCCGGCGGAGATCACCGTCGCCCTCGACGACGTCTCGGCGGTACCCGTCGGTTACCCCGAACGCGACGGCTGACCGCGACCACCGGCCACCGGCCGGACCCGGGGCGGGCGGGGGCCGGCGCCCGCACCGCCGTCCTGTCGAGCTGCTCCGTTTGTGCGGGCAGACCGCCCGGCGCCCTGCTCCGTCACCGGTACGGGCAGACCGTCCGGCACCCTGCTCCATCTGTGCCAGCAGCTCGACAGGACGCCAGTGAACCAGGACGACCCGGTCGCACCGGACGGACCGGGGCGGGCGGATGGCGACGCTCGGTGTGCCGGAGGCGTACCGGGGGTGGTGTCCGACCGGCAGTAGTAGGCAGGATGGAGGGCATGGACTACGAATACGCGCCGTTGCGGCTGCCCTCGAACGTCGACCGGCTGACCGCCGCGGCGCAGTTGGCGATCCAGGCGGAGTACTCGGGTTGGGAGCTGGCCCGGGTGCGACTGTTCCGGGACGGCACGCGGCAGGTGGTGCTACGCCGCCGGCTGGTCAACGCGACACAGCCGGGCCTGTCCTACTGACCCTCGCCCACACCCACCGCGCCCCGGGGACCGACCGGCCCCCGGGGCGACCGGCTCAGTGCGAGTGCCCGGCCTCGTCGTGGTCGTGGTCGTGGTCGAGGAACGGGTGCTCGTCCAGCCGGCCGACGAGGCGGTCGTCGGCCGCCGGCTGGAACGGTCCGGCCGCGTCGTCGTCGTCGAACGACTCCAGGTCGACCGGCGTGCCCACCTCGCTGACCATCACCACGCCGTCCAGCGGCTCCAGCTCCGGAATGTCGAGGGCGCCGAGCGAACCGTCCCCGCTCTGCAGCAGCTCCAGCACCGCCTCACCGACCCCCTCGACCGGCGCCGACTCGTCGTCCTCGGGCGCCGCCGCCCGGCGGGCCGCCTCGGCGACCCGGATCAGTGCCGCCACACTGGGCACCCGGTAGTCACGGCGCTGACGCACCGACAGCACCCGGGGGTGCGGGTCACCGGGCTCGGCGCCGTCCGCCCCACCCAGACCGACCCCGAAACGCTCGTCGGCCTCGTCCGGGTCGATCGAGTCGACGTCCCACGGCGTCACCTCACCGAACGCGTCGAGCAGCAGCTCGTCGTAGGCGAACGACGCGTTGTTCAGCGCGACGTACGCCTGCCAGACGTTGTCGTCGTCGACCCGGCCCTCGGCGGCCTTGACCGCGGCCAGGTGCCCCCGGGCGGCCTCGATCACGCGCTCCAGGGCAGCGTCCAGCTGGGCGTGCTGGTCGGTCATGTGTGGCAGTCCCTTCGTCATGGATCCCACGGGCCGGTCGGCCGGCGTCCGTGTGAGCGGGTGGTGGTGCGGTTCAGCAGTCGCGCAGGAACCGGTCGAGCACCCGCACGCCGAACTGTAGCCCGTCCACCGGCACCCGCTCGTCGATGCCATGGAACAACGCCGAGAAGTTCAGGTCCGCCGGCAGCCGCAGCGGGGCGAACCCGAAGCAGCGGATACCGAGCCGGGAGAACGCCTTGGCGTCGGTGCCACCGGAGAGCATGTACGGCACCGGCCGGGCCCCCGGGTCCTCGGCCAGCAGCGCCGCCGACATCGCCTCCACCAGCGCGCCGTCGAAGGTGGTCTCCACGGCCGGCTGGCGGTGGACGTACTCGATCTCGATGTCCGGGCCGACCAGCTCGCGCAGCTGCTGCTCCAGCAGCTCGGACTGGCCGGGCAGGCTGCGGCAGTCGATGGTGGCGGTGGCCCGGCCGGGGATCACGTTGTCCTTGTAGCCGGCGGCCAGCCGGGTCGGGTTGGCGGTGTTGCGGATGGTCGCCCCGATGATGTTCGCGATCGGACCGAGCTTGGCGATCGCCGCCTCCGGGTCGTCCGGGTCGAGTTCGATGCCGAGCAGGTCGGAGACCGCGTCGAGGAAGGCCCGTACGGTCGGGGTGACCACCACCGGGAAACGGTGCCGGCCCACCCGGGCGACCGCCTCGGCGAGCGCGGTCACCGCGTTGTCATCGTGCACCATCGACCCGTGCCCGGGCCGGCCCTTGGCGTGCAGCCGCAGCCAGTCGATGCCCTTCTCGGCCGTCTCGATCAGGTAGAGCCGCTGCTCGGAGTTGATCGAGTACGAGAAGCCGCCCACCTCACCGATCGCCTCGGTGCACCCGTCGAAGAGGTCCCGGTGCTGCTCGACGAGGTAGTGCGCCCCGTACTCGCTGCCGGCCTCCTCGTCGGCGGTGTAGCAGAGCACGATGTCCCGGGCCGGGCGGACGCCGGTACGCTGCCAGCCGCGTACCACGGCCAGCACCATCGCGTCGAAGTCCTTCATGTCGATCGCGCCCCGGCCCCACAGGTAGCCGTCGCGGATCTCGCCGGAGAACGGGTGCACCGACCACTCGTCGGCGTCGGCCGGTACCACGTCCAGGTGGCCGTGCACCAGCAGCGCGTCCCGACCGGGGTCGGTGCCGGGGATGCGGACCACCAGGTTCGCCCGGCCGGGCGCGGACTCGTGGACGACCGGGGTGAGCCCCACCTCGTGCAGCCGTTCCGCGACGTACTCCGCCGCCCGGCGTTCCCCGGCGCTGGTGGCGTTGTCGCCGGTGTTGGTGGTGTCGATGCGGAGCAGGTCACGGCAGAGTTCGACGACCTCGTCGGTCGGGCTGGGCGGGGTGGAGGCGGCGTCGGCAGTCATGGGTCGTTCTTACCAGCCGCGAGGGATCGACGGGGTGCCCGGCAGGCCGGGCCGGGTTTCGTGGGACGGGTGTGCGGGTACCGGCGGGGGCACCATCGTCAGCCCTGGAG
>NZ_WVUH01000288.1 GCF_017614955.1 Micromonospora echinofusca | reverse complement strand
CCACCACCCGGGCCCCGGTGCCCCGGCGCAGTACCGCCGGGCCGGCCGCACCCCCGACCACGGCCGCCGCGCCGTCGCCGGCCGGCCCGCGCACCTACGCCGGGTCGGTGGTACGGACCACCCCGGACCGGTCCTTCGGCAACGTGCAGGTGCAGATCACCGTGCTCGACGGGCGGGTCACCGACGTCACCACCCTGGAGATGCCGGAGGACACCCCGGAGTCGGTACGCCGTACCGACGACGTGAACCGGGCCTGGAGCGGGCCGCAGGGCGACGCCGTCCGGGCCGCCAACACCGGCGCCGACCTGGACACCGTCTCCGGGGCCACCTCCACCTGCAACGCCTACGAGACGTCGTTGCAGGCCGCCCTGGACCAGGCCGGACTGCGGTGACCGACCCGGTGACCGCAGTGACCGTGCGGCCCGACCCGGTGACCGCAGTGACCGTGCGGCCCGACCCGGTGACCGCAGTGACCGTGCGGCCCGGCCCGGTGCGTGCCGTGCCGGGCCCGGTCACCCGACCGGGGCTGCGCCGGGTCGAGTTCGTCATGGGTACCCCGATCAGCCTGGACCTCGCCGACGACCTGCCGGCACCCCGGCTGGCGGAACTGGCCGACCTGGTCTTCGACTGGCTGCGGGAGGTCGACCGGCGGTTCAGCACCTACCGGTCCGACAGCGAGGTGTGCCGCTTCGACCGGCGCGACGTACCGTTCGCCGCGGCCTCGGCCGACCTGCGCCGGGTACTGGCCGACTGCGCCGACCTGTGGACCGCCACCGACGGGTTCTTCGACGTGTACGCCACCGGACGGCTCGACCCGTCCGGCTACGTGAAGGGCTGGGCGGCGCAGGTCGCCTCCGACCGGCTGCTCGCCGAGGGGGCACCGAACCACTGCCTGAACGCCGGTGGGGACGTCCGGGTCCGGGGTACCTCGTCCACCGGCCGGCCGTGGCGGATCGGCATCCGGCATCCCTTCGACGCCACCGCCACCTGCTGGGTGCTCACCGGTACCGATCTGGCGGTCGCCACCTCCGGGGTCTACGAGCGGGGCCACCACGTCGTCGACCCGCGCCGGGGTGTCCCGGCGTACGGGCTGCGCTCGGTGACCGTGGTCGGCCCCGACCTGGGGGTCGCCGACGCGTACGCCACCGCCGCCGTGGCGATGGGGGCCGCCGGTCCGGGCTGGCTGGCCGGGCTGGCCGGGTACCACCACGCGGTGGTGACCGACGACGGCCGGGCCGTCCACTCGCCGTACCTGCCGCAGGTGGTGGACCGTGCTCAGTAACCGCGGCGGGGCAGCGGCAGCCGACCGACCAGCGGTTCGGCCGGTACCCCCGGGCCGACCGCCCGCAGCGCGTCGATCAGCCGCCCCTGCACGGCGTAGGAGTCCGGGACCCGCCAGCGGGCCTGTTCCGGGGCGACCGCCCAGCGCACCGGCCCCTCGGGCAGCCGGGTCGGCGGGGCGGGGATCCACGAGCCGAGGCCGTGCCGTACCACGTAGAAGCACTGGTCGAGTTCGGGGCGGAGCGGGTCGCCGGGGCGGACCAGGAACATCCAGCGGCCGGTCGGGGTGACCGCCACCGGCCCGTGGGTGGGGTCCGACCCGCCACCGGCACCGCGTCGGGTGGCGAGCACGTGCCGACCGAGGTACGCCGGCACCTCCACCACGTCGAAGGCCCGACCGGTGGGTAGCAGCACCCCGTGCGGGCGGTCCCGCCACCAGGTCGCCACCCGGGCCGGGTCGGCACTCGCCGCGTTCTCCCAGTTCTCCAGGGCGGGGTGACAACCGACGGTGGGACAGCCGGCCCGGCCGCAGACGAACCGGCTACGGGCCAGACAGGCGCCGGGGGTCACCTCCCAGCCGTGGGCGGCGTAGCGGACGGCGATCCGGCGGAGCCGGGCCCGCTCCAGGGGGGAGAGCTGCACCACACGCGGCCCGACATTACTCCACATTACCGGCTTCTCCTCTCACGCCCGCCGCACCGCTGCGTCGAGCACCGTCACTGGCGTAACCCGTGGTCGTTTCTTCTGACGAACGGCTGGTGCAACTTGCACGAAAATTACGAGAATCAACCCCTCGGCTGACGTACACCCTGTGCGACCAGCCAAAACATGAATACGAACTGGTCGTCCCGCCGTCGGCCCGGGGGGACGCATGGGAAAGGGACCCCCACATGGACGAACTGCCGATCGGGCGACGGGTGGCCTACTGGCGGGGGCGGCGCAAGATGTCGCAGCAGGTCTTCGCCGACCGGTTGGGCAAGTCCAAGAGCTGGGTCGACAAGGTCGAGCGCGGGGTCCGGCGACTGGACAAGTTCTCCGTGCTCTACGAGATCGCCGACATCCTCCAGGTCGACGTGCAACTGCTCCTCGGCCGCGACCCGGAACGGCGTACCGACGCCCTGAACTGCATCGACCAGGTCGAGGTGCAGGAGATCCGGGCCGCCCTGGAACGCTACGACTCGATCAGCGCCTACTTCGACGCGGCGCCCTGCCCGCCGCCGCTCGACGACATGCGCAAGGCGGTCAACCACGCCTGGCTGACCTACCAGTACGCCCGCTACGGGGTGCTCACCCGGGCCCTGCCCAAACTGCTGCGGGACGCCCAGGCCGCCGACGCGGCGTACCGGGGGGACCAGGCCCCGGTCGCCGCCCACCTGCTCGGGCAGGTCTACCAGATCGCCTCCTCGGTGCTGCGCAAGCTGGGCGAGAACGAGCTGGCCTGGCTGGCCGCCGACCGCGCACTCGCGGTCTCCCAGCGGGCCGGTGACCCGCTGCTGGCCGGGATCGCCACCACCCGGGTCGGCGGCGCCCTGCTCGCCCTCGGCCGGGCCCGCCCGGCCCTGGAGCTGACCGTCAACATCGCCCAGCGGCTGGCCCCCTCCACCAGCGCCGACCTCCGGCCCGGCCAGCTCTCCGTCTACGGCATGCTGCTGCTCCAGGGCGCGATGGCCGCCGCCCGGCTCGGCGACTCGGCCACCGTCAACGACCTGCTCGACGGGGCGGACGAGGCGGCCCGGTTGCTCGGCGGTGACGACAACCAGTACTGGACCTGTTTCGGTCCGACCAACGTGCTGCTGCACCGGGCCGCCGCCGCCGTGGAACTGGGCGAGGGCGGCCGGGCGGTCGAGGCCGACGAGCAGATCGTCCCGGACAACTTCAACGCGCTGCTGCCCGAGCGGCGGGCCCACCACCTGCTCGACCTCGCCCGGGGCTTTGCCCAGGTCGGTGACCTGGCCAGCGCCGGGGAGACCCTGCTGAAGGGCGACCGGCTCGCCCCCTCCGAGATCCGCTGCCGTCCGATCGCCCACGAGGTGATGTCGGACGTGCTCCGTCGCACACGCGGTGCGCCTCCTTCGCCGATTGCAGAGTTGGCTGAACACATGGGAGTCGGAATATGAGAGGGGCACGTACCGCATGACCGCCGAGACGATGATCCTGGCCCCGGAGCCGGTGGCCGCCCGACGTGGCGTGCTCTACGTGATCACCTGTGGATCACCGCTCGCCCGGGACGTCGGACAGCTGGTCGACCTGGCCCAGCGGGACGGATGGGAGGTCTGTGTGGTGACCACCCCGGACGGGGCCAAGTTCATCGACATACCGGCGTTGGCCCGGCAGACCGGCCATCCGGTCCGGACCACCTACAAGATGCCCGGCGACCCGGACGTGCTGCCGCCGGCCGACGCGATGATCGTGGTCCCGGCCACCGTCAACACGGTGAACAAGTGGGCCGTCGGGATCACCGACACCCTCGCCCTCGGACTGCTGGTCGAGGCGCAGGGCAGAGGGGTGCCGATCGTCGCGATGCCGTTCACCAACTCCGCCATGGCCAGCCACCCGGCGTTCCGGTCGAGCCTGGAACGGCTGCGGGAATGGCAGGTCACCGTGCTCTTCGGTGACCACGTCCTGCCGCCGCCGGCACCGGGTACCGGTGACCAGCATCTGCACCGTTTTCCCTGGCAGATGGGGGTGGAGGCGCTGCGGGTCCGGTCGTCCGCCGTGCCGCAGGCGGGGTGAGCGAGGTGCGGCGGGCGGCAGCCCGGAGAGGCCCCGGCCGGGCGAGCGAGGTGCGGCGGGCGGCAGCCCGGACCGGCACGACCGACCCCCGCCGGGTGGGCCTCGCGGCGGTCCCCGGCCGGTAAGCTGGGCCGCCGTGAGCACAACCGGACCGCAACCGCCGACGGTGGCCGACGTCGTCGCCGTACTGGAACGCCGCTACCCACCCACCTGGGCCGAGCAGTGGGACCGGGTCGGGCTGGTGGTGGGCGATCCGGCCACCCCGGTCCGCCGGATCGCCTGCGTGGTGGACTGCGTGCCGGAGACCGTCGCCGAGGCGCGGGCCGCCCGGGCCGACCTGATCGTGGCGCACCACCCACTGCTGCTGCGCGGGGTCTCCTCGGTCGCCGCCACCACGTACAAGGGCCGGATCGTGCACGACCTGATCCGGCACGACATGGCGCTCCACGTCGCGCACACCAACGCCGACGTGGCCGAACCGGGCGTCTCCGACGCGCTCGCCGCCCGGTTCGGCCTCACCGGGCTCCGCCCGCTGCACCCGGCCGCCCCCGGCAGCCCGGCCGCCGGAGCCGGCCGGGGCATCGGCCGGATCGGTCGACTCCCGCAGCCGATGACGCTGGCCGAGCTGACCGCGCACGCCGCCACCGTCCTGCCCCCCACCGCCTGGGGGGTACGCTCCGCCGGTGACCCCGACCGGGTGATCCGCACCCTGGCCGTGAGCGGCGGAGCCGGCGACAGCTTCCTCGCCGAGGCGACCGCCGCCGGGGTGGACGCCTTCCTCACCGCCGACCTGCGCCACCACCCCGCCAGCGAACACCTGGCCGCCGGTGGTCCGGCCCTGCTGGACGCCGCCCACTGGGCCACCGAGCGTCCGTGGCTGGACGACCTCGCCGGGTACCTGCGGGACACGGTGGGCGTCGAGACCCTGGTGTCCGACCTGGACACCGACCCGTGGACGGTGCACGCCACCGCACCGGCACCCCCCGTGACAAGGAGCCCAGAGAAGTGAAGGCTGACCCGAAGGTCCAGCGCCGCCTGCTCGATCTCCAGGCGATCGACACCGCCCTCGCCCAGCTCGCCCACCGGCGCCGTACCCTGCCGGAGCGGGCCGAACTGGAGGCGCTGGCCCGGGAGCTGTCCGCCCTGGAGGACCAGCGGGTCCGGGCCCAGGTCTCGGTCGACGACCTCGACCGGGACATCGCCCGGCTGGAGAAGGACATCGACCAGGTGCGGGCCCGCAAGGACAAGGACGAGGCCCGCCTCGCCGCCGGTACCGGCCCGGCCCGGGAACTGGAGGCCCTCCAGCACGAACTCGTCTCCCTGAACCGGCGCCAGTCCGAGCTGGAGGACGCCGAGCTGGAGCTGATGGAGCAGCGGGAGACCGCGCAGGGCGTCCTCGACGGCATCGAGCAGCGGCTCGCCGAGGCACGCGACAAGCGGGCCGGGGTCGAGCGGCGGCGGGACGAGAACCTCGCCGAGATCGCCAAGGACGAGGAGTTCAAGAGCACCTCCCGGCAGCCGCTCGCCGCCGACCTGCCGGCCGACCTGATCGCCCTCTACGACAAGATCCGCGAGTCGTCCGGCGGGCTCGGTGCCGCGCTGCTGCGCGCCGGCCGCTGCGGTGGCTGCCGACTGGAACTCTCCGGCGCCGACCGGGCCCGGATCCGGGCCGCCGCGCCGGACGAGGTGGTCCGCTGCGAGGAGTGTCGCCGGATCATGGTCCGGACCGAGGAATCCGGCCTGTGAGCGCTGCCGGGCCCCGGGTCGTCATCGAGGCCGACGGCGGGTCCCGGGGCAACCCGGGGCCCGCCGGCTACGGGGCGGTGGTCCGGGACGCCGCGACCGGCGAGGTGCTCGCCGAACGCTCCGAGGCGATCGGGGTGGCCACCAACAACGTCGCCGAGTACCGAGGGCTCATCGCCGGCCTGGAAGCCGCCGCCGAGCTGGGGGCGGCCACCGTCGAGGCCCGGATGGACTCCAAACTGGTGGTCGAGCAGATGTGCGGCCGGTGGCAGATCAAGCACCCGGGGCTGCGTCCGCTCGCCGCGCAGGCCGCCACCCTGGTCCGCCGGTTCGATGCGGTGACCTTCACCTGGATCCCCCGGGACCGCAACCGGCACGCCGACGCGCTGGCCAACGCCGCGATGGACCGGGCCGCCGGCCGACCCGAACGACCGACGCCGGTGGCCGAGGAGCCCCGCGTCCCGGCCGCCGCCGACTCACCGGCCCGGGCCGAGGCCCGCGCGGCGGCCCGCGCCGCCGCGAACCGGGCCACCTCGGGCCCCGCCACCGGTGGTCCGGCCGCCGCGACCACCACCCCGGGCGCCGACCCGGCGACCGTACCGGCCTCCTGGGAGCCCCGCACCGGGGTCAGCGCCACCCGGCTGATCCTGGTCCGGCACGGCGCGACCGAGCTGACCGCGCAACGCCGCTACTCCGGGCGCGGTGACGTGCCGCTCGCCGAGCGGGGGAGGGCCCAGGCCCGGGCCGCCGCCACCCGGGTGGCCGCGCTCGCCCCCACCGTCGCGGCCGTGGTCAGCTCACCGCTGTCCCGGTGCACGGCCACCGCCGAGCTGATCGCCAGGGCACTCGGTGGCCCGCCGGTCCGTACCGACGACGACCTGATCGAGTGCGACTTCGGTGACTGGGAGGGGCGGACCTTCGCCGACGTACGCGCCGAGTTCCCCGGGGAGATGGACGCCTGGCTCGCCTCGACGACCGTCGCCCCACCCGGTGGCGAGTCGTTCGTCGAGGTGACCGCCCGGATCCGGCGGGCCCGCGAGGCGCTGCTGGCCGGGTACCCGGGGGAGACCGTCGTGGTGGTCTCGCACGTCTCGCCGTTGAAGATCCTGCTCCGCGACGCGCTCGCCGCCGGTGACGCCTTCCTGCACCGGCTCTACCTCGACCCGGCCGGCATCTCCGTGCTGGACACCTGGCCGGACGGCGGGGTGGCGGTCCGTACCGTCAACGACACCGCCCACCTCTGAGATGTAAGGAAGGGCCCCCTGTTAACGCTTTCGGTAGAGGAAGGGCCCCTTCTTAACACCCTGTCGGCAGGGCGGTGCCGGCGTCGGTGCAGTCCACCGAAGGGTTGATCTAGGAGTGCCGTTCGGCGCAGCACGTCGTCCGTTCGGCGCAGTACGACAAACCGTGTGGCGTGATCCAGGTCACTGAATCGATAGCCTCCGCCCGTCGTACACCTGAATCAACCCGGAGGTGTGACCCATGGCTGCCCCGGAACCCGACGCCGCCGCGCCACCTGCGGCCTCCCGAGTCAGAGACAGGAGCCGGTGGAACTGGCTGCTCCTCGTCCCCATCGTCGTACCGCTGGTCCCGACCCTGTTCAACGCCGACCCACCCCGGGTGGCCGGCTTCCCGCTCTTCTACTGGCTGCAACTGGCCTACATCCTGCTCGGGGTGGCCACCACCACGCTGGTGTACCAGATGACGAAGAAGCGGCGGTGAGGGCCGATGTGGCAGGACCACCTCACCGAGATCATCGTCTTCACGGTGCTCTTCCTGCTGGTCAGCGGAATGGGCTTCGTGGCCGCCCGGTGGCGCGCCCCGAAGGACATGGCACACCTCGACGAGTGGGGCCTGGGCGGGCGCAACTTCGGCGGCTGGATCACCTGGTTCCTGGTCGGCGGTGACCTCTACACCGCGTACACCTTCGTCGCGGTCCCGGCGCTGCTCTTCGGCGCCGGCGCGGCCGGGTTCTTCGCCGTGCCGTACACCATCGTCATCTACCCGATGGTCTTCCTGGTGCTGGTCCGGCTCTGGTCGGTGTCGCACCGGCACGGCTTCGTCACCCCGGCCGACTTCGTCCGGACCCGCTTCGACTCGCCGATCCTGGCCCTGCTCGTCGCGATCACCGGCATCGTCGCCACCATGCCGTACATCGCGCTGCAACTCGTCGGCATCGAGGCGGTCCTCAAGACCATGGGGGTGACCGGGGAGAGCACGCTGGCCCGGCACCTGCCGATCATCGTGGCGTTCGCCATCCTCGCCGCCTACACCTACCAGTCCGGACTGCGGGCACCCGCGCTGATCGCCTTCGTCAAGGACTCGCTGATCTACGTCGTGATCCTGGTGGCGGTGCTCTACCTGCCGTACAAACTGGGCGGCTGGGGTGCGATCTTCGACGCCGCCGACGCGAAGTTCCAGGCGTCACCGAACCCCAACGACGGGATCCTGCTCAACACCAACAACCAACTCCAGTACGTCACCCTGGCCTTCGGCTCGGCGCTGGCGCTGTTCCTCTACCCGCACAGCGTCACCGGCATCCTGGCCAGCCGGAACCGGGACGTGATCAAGCGGAACATGTCCGCGCTGCCCGCGTACAGCCTGCTGCTCGGGTTGATCGCCCTGCTCGGGTACATGGCGATCGCCGCCGGGGTGAAACCGCTGCCCGGGTCGAAACCCGGCTCGGTGGACAGCAACACCGTCGTACCGATCCTGTTCGACCAGCAGTTCCCGGACTGGTTCGCCGGGGTCGCGTACGCCGCCATCGGCATCGGCGCCCTGGTGCCCGCCGCGATCATGTCGATCGCGGCGGCCAACCTCTTCACCCGCAACATCTACAAGGAGTACCTGAAACGGGACGCCACGCCGGCCCAGGAGGCCAACGTCTCGAAGATCACCTCGCTGGTGGTGAAGGTCGGCGCGGTCGCCTGCATCGTCTTCCTCGACCCGCAGTTCTCCATCGACCTCCAGCTCATCGGCGGCGTGATCATTCTCCAGACGCTGCCCGCCGTCGCGCTCGGCCTCTACACCCGCTGGTTCCACCGCACCGCCCTGATCGCCGGCTGGGCCGCCGGCATGGGCCTCGGCATGTGGATGCTCTACCAGATCCCCAACGCCGCCACCGGCCGCGCCCACTTCGGCGGTTCGGCCTTCCCGCTGCGTGACTTCGGCTTCGACACTTCCAAGACCATCTACGTCGGCATCGTCGCCGTCCTGGTCAACCTGGTCGTCGCCGTACTCGGCACACTCCTGCTCCGGTTGGTCAGGGTGCCGGACGGCGGCGACGGCACCACCGAGGACGACTACGTCGCCGACGAGGGCGACCCCCGGGTCACCACCGTCGACCCCGGAGGTAGCACTGCCGGCAGCAAGGGTGGCGCCGCCGCCGGCGGCCGGGATGCCGACGCCGCCCCAGAACCCGTTATCTAGCGGTGTTGGGAAGGTGTTAGGAAGGGCCCCTTCCTATCGCTCTTGGGGTCTAGTGGTCCTCGCAACACCCGGATCTTCTGGGGGTTGCGAGGACCGTGTCCGTTTCCGTGGAACTCAAGGCGAAGTTCTTCGAGGTTCTCGATCGCGTCGGCAGTGTGCCCGTGGCTGCGTGTGAGGTTGGTGTCAACCGGAACACCGGGTACAGGTGGGCTCGTCTGGCGAGTCGGGTGCGTCCAGGGAAGTGGTGTACGACTTGCCCGTGATGGGCGTGTTGCGTAGATGAGAGACGGCCACCGCGCGATCCTTCGAGACGGCTAAGTCCGAGTGAAGGAGAGTGATGCGCGATGGCCGTATC
>NZ_WVUH01000287.1 GCF_017614955.1 Micromonospora echinofusca | reverse complement strand
GGGTGGCACCGGCGGGGAGGGTCGCCGACCGTCGCCGGACAGCACGATGGCCGGGCCCGCCGACCCGGCCATCGCACCATCCACCCCTCAGTAGGTCTCGGCGAGCTGCCCCCGCAGCTTCGTCAGCGCCCGCGCCAGCAGGCGGGACACGTGCATCTGGGAGACCCCGATCTGCTCGGCGATCTGGGACTGGGTCAGGTTGCCGTAGAAGCGCAGCGTGAGGATCTTCTGCTCCCGCTCGTCCAGGGTGGCGAGCGCCGGGCCGAGCGCGACCCGCAACTCGGCCAGCTCGAACTCGCCGTCCTCACCGCCGAGCATGTCGCCCAGCTCGGTGGCCCGCTCGCCGTCCCCGGTCGGGGTGGAGAGGGAGACGGCGTTGTACGCGCGGGCGCCCTCCAGACCCTCCAGCACCTCCTCCTCGGTGATCTTGAGGTGGGCGGCGATGTCGGCGACCGTCGGGGAGCGGCCGAGGGTCTGCAGCAGCGAGCTGTTCGCCTCGGAGATGCTGAGCCGCAGCTCCTGGAGGCGGCGGGGGACCCGGATGTCCCAGGTGCGGTCCCGGAAGTGCCGCTTGAGCTCGCCGATGATGGTCGGGATGGCGTAACCCGCGAAGTCGACGCCCCGACTGGGGTCGAACTTGTCGATGGCCTTGATCAGGCCGACGGCGGCGGTCTGCACCAGGTCGTCGGTGGGCTCGCCCCGCCCGCTGTAGCGGTGTGCCAGGTGGTTGGCCAGCGGCAGCCAGGCCTCGATGGCCTTGTCGCGCAGGGTGGCGCGGGACGGGTGGTTGGTGGGCAGCGCGGCCATGGCGAGCAGCAGATCGGTGGCGCTGTCGGTGAGCGCGTTCGGGTCGAGCCTGGTGACCGGGGCCGGCGTGACGGTCTGCTCGGTTGTCGCCGGGTTCTGCTCGGTAATCGTTGGCGCGGTCATGGGTGGTCCTCCCTGCACCTCGTCCGCGAACAAAAAGACGTGACGCTTCGGTTTATGTTCGATAGCCCGTTCAGGGCATCACCTTAACCTGATCGGGTTGAGGAAAGCTAGCCGAACGGCTGATGTGCAAAGAGAACTTTTGCTCGCAAATCGGGCAAAATCCAGTAAAGAATCTTGGAGAGTTGCTGCGCACGGGGGCATCCTCGTGATCCGAGTCACCGCCCGGTTGCGGGGCGTCGACCTCTTCCGCCACCCCCGGTCGTGGGTCGGTGGCGCCGGGTCACCGGTCCGACGGTGCCCGGTGGGCGTCCGGCCGACGCGAAGGCGCCCGACGGCCCGGACCGGTCGGCATCCGTGCGACCCGGACTCACCAGGTGCCGCCCCGGCGGGCGCGCAACGGACGGCCGTCCGGGTCGTACACCAGCCGGTAGACCGGTAGCGCCCAGAGCCGGTTCCACCACCGCAGCCGCTCCGGGCGGTGCGGTCGGAGCCGACCCGGTGGGCGGGGACCGCGCCGCCCGCCGTCGTACCACGCCTGCAACGTCCGCGCGGTCTCCTCCATCGCCCGGATCGCCTGCGCCGGGTCGAGCAGATCGACGTCCCCGCTGCCGTCCGCCGGCCGGTCCAGGTGCTCGCGCCACAGCCGCAGCCGCAGTTCGCGGGCGTAGCGTCGGGCCCCGTCCCCCAACCCGGCCGGATCCGTCGGCGGGCGACCGTCCCGGGTGTCGTCGAGCACGGTGCAGGAGAGTTCGCTGTCGTGGGTCCAGGACCGCCGGTTGAAGTTGTCGCTGCCGACGCTCGCCCAGACGTCGTCGACGACGCAGACCTTGGCGTGCACGTAGACCGGGTCACCCGCGTGGTTCTCCACGTCGAAGACGTGCACCCGGTCGCCGGCCGCCTCCTGGCACACCTGCAACGCCTGCTCCCGGCCCACCATGTTCGGTGGCAGGGCCAGCCGGCCGTCCACATCCGGGTACCGGGGGACCACGGCGACCAGGTGCAGGTCCGGATTGTCCCGCAACGCGTCGGCGAAGAGCCGGGCCACCTCGGTGGACCAGAGGTACTGGTCCTCCAGGTAGATCAGCCGCCGGGCCCGGCGGATCGCCTTGGTGTACCCCCGGGCCACGGTCCGCTCACCGTCGGGGGCGAACGGATAGTGGGGGCGGACGGCGGGGTACGTGCGTAGCACCTGGACGTGGTGTGGACCGCACGGCGGCGGGTCGGGTGGCTGCGGGGGCAGCGGATCGGCCCGGAGGTCCGATCCGCGTAACCGGTCCCGCAGGTAGGCCAGCGGATTCTCCGAGTCCAGTGGCGTGGGATCGGTCCAGCGTTCCCGGAAGGTCCGGTCCAGGGCGCCCACCACCGGTCCGCGCAGGGCCAGTTGCACGTCGTGCCAGGGCGGGCGGTCGCCGTACCGGGGGGACATCCGTACCGCCTGCGGGTCGCCGGTGTGTTCGGCGTCGTCCCGGCGGCTGTGGCACAGGTCGATCCCGCCGGCGAAGGCGATGTCCCGTTCCGGTTGCCGGGGATGCCGCAGCACCACCAGCTTCTGGTGGTGCGACCCGCCCCGCCGGACCCGTTGGTCCAGCAGCACCTCGCCGCCGGCCGCCGAGATCGACTCGGCAAGGTTGCGGTTCTCCGTCTCGCTGTACTGCAGCAGGTCCAGGTGTGAGCGCCAGATCAGGCCCTTGACCACCACACCGCGCTGCGCGGCACGGCTGAACAACTCCGCGACGGTCGGACCGTCCGGCCGCATCAGCTGGTCGGGATCGCCCCGCCAGTCGGTGAAGAAGAGGTGGTCGCCCTCGGTGAGGGCCTCCACCTCGGCCACCAGGCGGTCGAAGTACGCGGCACCGTGAATTACCGGCTCGGCAAGGTTTCCGCTGGTCCAGACGGGTAACTCTGATGCCGGGTTGGCGCGTTCCGGTGCGGTGAGGAACCACTCACGGATCACCACGTCCAGCCCTCCGAGGTCGACGACGTCCTCACCGTAGGACCGCCCGACGAAGTCCGCACGCCGGTACGCACCCCCTGTGACGTGGTCGCCGGCGTTCACCCGGCCGGACCCCCGGCCCGGGTCACGACACCGAGGAGGCCCGCACATGCCTGTCGAGTCGACAGATCCCGAGGAGTACCGCGACCAGCCGGTGGTCGAGAGCGAGCGGGGCGCGCTGGTCGCCGTGCTGGTGATGGTGGTGCTCGGTCTGGCGGGGATCTTCGCCGTCTCGTGACGTGATCCCCATCCGGCTTCCGGCCGTCTGACGCGATCTTGCACCTCCGGACCGGCAGCCGGGCCGGAACCGGCCGGAAGTCAGCCGAAAGTGCAGGATCGCGTCGAGACGGGACGCGCGGGTCCGGGTCCGGACCCGCTCCGCGGTGGGGCGGGTCCGGACCCGGGCCGGATCAGAGCTGGGCGTCGCCGCCGTCGGTGTGCGGCACCCGGGCGGCGGGGACGACACCGAGCCGGCCGGCCTGGTAGTCGTCGAACGCCTGGATCAGCTCGTCGCGGGTGTTCATCACGAACGGACCGTAGTGCGCCACCGGCTCGCGGATGGGCTCGCCACCCATGATGTACAGATCCAGTGCCGGGGTGCGGCTCTCCTGCCGCTCGTCGGCCCGGACCCGCAGCGCGTCACCGGCACCGTGCACGGCGAGCTGCCCGGTGTGGATCGGCCGCTGGTCGACGCCGACCGTGCCGCGCCCGCCGAGCACGTACACCAGCGCGTTGAAGTCCGGCCGCCAGGGCAGGTCGACCTGGGCCCCGGGCTGCACCGTCACGTGGGTGATGGTGATCGGGGTGTGCGTCGAGCCCGGACCCTGGTGCCCGGCGACCTCGCCGGCGATGACCCGGATCAGGGCACCGCCGTCCGGCGTGGTGAGCAGGGCGGACTCCCGCCCCCGGATGTCCTGGTAGCGCGGGGTGGTCATCTTCAGCGCCCTGGGCAGGTTGACCCAGAGCTGGAGGCCGTGGAAGAGGCCACCGCTGACCACCAGGTGCTCCGGCGGGGCCTCGATGTGCAGCAGTCCGCTGCCGGCGGTCATCCACTGGGTGTCACCGTTGGTGATCGTCCCGCCGCCACCGTTCGAGTCCTGGTGGTCCATGATCCCGTCGATCATGTAGGTGACGGTCTCGAATCCTCGGTGCGGGTGCCACGGGGTGCCCTTCGGCTCACCCGGGGCGTAGTCGACCTCACCCATCTGGTCGAGGTGCAGGAACGGGTCCAGCTTGTGCGTCGGCACGCCGGCGAAGGCCCGACGGACCGGGAAACCCTCGCCCTCGTAGCCGCTGGGGGCGGTGGTGACCGTGGTGACCGGGCGGTAGGTGGTCGTCTCGTCCAGCCGGGGCAGGCGGGGCAGGACGAGCACGTTGTCGACGGTGATCGCGGGCATGGCGTACTCCTTAGCTTTTCGAGGGTGCGGACGACGCGTCCCGCAGGTCCCGGAGTTTTCGGCCGAGCCGGTCGAAGACCCGGGTGAGGCAGGCGACCTCGGCGTCGTCGAGGTCGTCCATCAGGTGGGCGCGGACCGAGCGCAGGTGGTGCGGCGCGGCTTCGTGCAGGGCGAGCAGTCCGGCCGCCGTCAGCACCGCCTCGCTGCCACGCCGGTCCTCCGGGCAGGACTCCCGGGAGACCAGGCCGCGCCGCTGCATCGAGGAGATCTGGTACGTCAGGCGGCTGGGCGAGAAGATCAGCCGGCTGGCCAGCTCACCCATCCGCAGACGTTGGCCGGGCACCTCGGAGAGCAGCACCAGCACGTGGTAGTCGGCGAAGCTCAGCTCGTTGCTGCCCCGTAGCTCGTCCTCGAGCTGGGTGAGCAGGAGCTGGCTCGACTCGATGTAGCTGCGCCAGCAGGCGAGTCGGATGGGGTCGAGGCTCTCGGTCACGATCTGAGAGTAGCTCTCTTTCAAATTTTAAGCAATGTGGCACCGGTCTCCCCACCACAGCAGCAAAAACGGGCTAGATACCTATCCTTCAAGCTTGAAATGACCGACCCTGGCGGCGTCCGGCCGGGGCCAGGGGTGAAATTGCGGGTGCGGACGGGCGGGGGACCGGCCAGACTGCCCCACCGTGGTACCTGTCGAGTTGATCCGGGCCGGACTGCTGCTGCGACCCTGGCGGGTCGAGGACGCGCCGGCCGTGCTCAGCGCCTCCGTGAGCCGGAGATCGCCCAGTGGAACCCGTCCCCCGGGGGCACCGACCTTCCCGGTGCCCTGGACTGGATCCGCCGTCGCGCCGACTGGTCGGACGGCGACCACGCGTCGTTCGCGGTGTGCCGGCCCGACGACGGCCTGCTGCTCGGCTCGGTGTCGCTGCACCGGATCCACGCCGGAGACGCCTCCATCGGGTACTGGACGGTACCGGCCGCCCGGGGGCAGGGGGTCGCCACCCGGGCCGTGCAGGAGGTCACCGCCTGGGCGTTCCCACAGTTCGGCCTGCACCGCATCGAGCTCTGCCACGCGGTGGCCAACGTCGCCTCCTGCCGGGTGGCCGAACGGGCCGGGTACCCGGCGGAGGGCACCCTGCGCCAGTCGTACCGGTACGGCGACGGCCGCCGGTACGACGAGCACCTGCACGCCCGGCTGGTCACCGACGTCTGAACGCACCGGGCACCCGCCGGGACGTGGTGTCCCGCCGGGTGCCGGACGTGCGTGGTGCGCGTCAGCGGTGGGCTGCCGCCTGGGGCAGGGTCAGCCGACCCATGATCTGCCGTGCCTCGTCCGAGAGGTCGGCGTCCACGGTCACCGCGTACCGGCTGGCCCGCAGTGAACTCGCCGAGGTGAAGTCCCGCTGCCCACCGGTCATCGCGTGGGCTATCGCGCCGAACACCGCACCCCAGATCGCCCCGATCACCAGGCCGACCAGGATCACCGCGATCCAGTTGCCGGCGGTGAAGATGCCGAAGAGCAGCCCGATGAACAGACCGAACCAGGCACCGGTACCGGCGCCGGCCAGGGCTGCGCGGCCGGTCGTCATCCGGCCCAGCACCGTCTCCACCAGGGTCAGGTCGGTACCCACGATGGCGGTGCTCTCCACCGGGAAGCGGTTGTCGGCCAGATGGTCCACGGCCCGCTGCGCCGACGGATAGTCCGGGTACGTGCCGATGGTGACCGACGGACGCCCCATCTGGGGGCCGTGGCCGTCGCCGCTGGGCGGGGCCGGCCGTCCCGCCGGCCCGGCCGGCAGGTTGCTGGCCCCGGGCATCCCCGGCTGCCAGGCGGCGGTCGATGTCGAGGGTCTGGTCATGGTCGCCTCCTTCGCCTCAGCCCGTCGCGTTCCCGGTCGGTGGCGGCGGTAACCCGGATGCGATCGGCGGTTGCCGACCCGGCGCGCGACGGATGCCGTCCTCGCGCGGGACGGTTGCCGCCCCCGGACGATTGCCGCCCCGGCACACCGGGTAGGCACCGGCATGCGGACCAAACCGGATGCCGGTCGGGGGACCGGACGGATCAGCGACCACGGTTTCCTCGCCGACGGTCGCAGCGCCGCCCTGGTGGACCGCGCCGGCACCGTGGACTGGTGGTGCCCGGCCCGCTTCGACGCCCCTGCGGTGTTCGGGCGGTTGCTCGACGCCGCCGCCGGGCACTGGACCATCCAGCCCGACGCGGACTTCCGTACCGAACGCGGCTATCTCGACGACACGCTCGTCCTGCGTACCGTCTTCCACACCGGGCAGGGTTCGGTGGCGGTGACCGACGCGCTGGCGCTGGAAACCGGCGCCCGGGGCCACGACGTCGGCCGGCGGTCGCCGGCCGTGCTGGTCCGGGTGGTCGAGGGACTGGCCGGGACGGTACCGGTGCGACTCTGCTACCGGCCCCGGTTCGGGTACGGCCGGGTCACCCCCTACCTCGACGGACAGGACGGGACGATCCGGGCCACCGGTGGTCCGGACACCCTGACCCTGCACAGCAGTGTCCCGTTGACCTGCGACGAGGGCGAGGCGGTGGGACGGTTCGTGCTCCGTGCGGGAGAGTCCGAACGGTTCGTCCTGGCCGCCTCCGGCACCTACGCCGGCTCCGGGTCGGTACCGCCCGACACCGGCACCGCCGTCGGCGCGGGGGCCGACGGGACCCTGGCCACCGCCGACGCGGCGCTGGCCAACGCGGTGGACGGCTGGCGGTCCTGGGCCCACCTGCACGAGTACCAGGGCCGCTACCCCGAGCAGGTACGGCGCAGCGCGCTGGTCGTCCAGGGCATGACGTACCAGCGCAGCGGTGCCGTGGTCGCCGCGGCCACCACCTCGTTGCCGGAGGAGCCGGGCGGGGACCGCAACTACGACTACCGCTTCGTCTGGCTGCGCGACTTCAGCCTCACCCTCCAGGCACTCTGGCGGGCGGCCTGCCCCGACGAGGCGGTCCGGCAGTTCGACTGGGTGGCCCGCGCGGTGGGGCGGGTCGGCGATGAGCCGGTCCCGATCATGTACGGCGTGGAGGGCGAGCGGGACCTGACCGAGCACCGGCTGGCGTGGTTGGCCGGGTACGCCGACAGTCGACCGGTCCTGGTCGGCAACGACGCGTGGCTGCAACGGCAGACCGACGTACTCGGCGAGATCCTCGACGCGGCCTGGCTGATGCGCTACTACCTGGACCCGATGCCGCCCTCCGTACGCCAGTTGCTGCGGACCCTCGCCGACCAGGCGGCCGGAGCCTGGCGACTGCCGGACGCTGGCATGTGGGAGGCCCGGGACGCGGAACGGCACTATGTCGCGTCCAAGGTGCAGTGCTGGACCGCGCTGGACCGCGCGGTACGGTTCGGCGCCCGGCTGGGGGACCCGGCCGACGTGGCCCGCTGGGCGGCGGAGCGGGACCGGGCCCGGGACACGATCCTGGAGCGGGCCTGGAACGCCCGCCTGGGCGCCTACGCGGGGGCCTTCGACTCCGACGAGTTGGACGCCTCGGTGCTGATCATGCCGTTGGTCGGCTTCCTGCCGGCCACCGATCCCCGGATGCGGTCCACCATGGACCTCGTCGAGCGCCGGTTGTCGCACGGCGGACTGCTCCGCCGCTGGTCCGGTGACCCGGCCGGCTTCGTGCTCTGCTCGTTCTGGCTGGTCGGCTGCCTCGCGCTCGCCGGCGAGACGGACCGCGCGAGCCGGCTGTTCGAGGGTCTGGCGGCCCGGACCAACGACCTGGGCCTGTTCGCCGAGCAGATCGACCCGGCCAGCGGGGAGCAACTGGGCAACTTTCCCCAGGCGTTCTCCCACATCGGCCTGATCATCGCCGCCGGGCAGCTCACCGACGCCGCCCGGAGCTGACCGCACGATCCGGCCCGTCCCGGTCACGGGGCGCCCGGATGACGCCAGCCCGTCCCGGCCACGGGACGTGCGGCCGGCAGCAGACCCGCCCGTACCACCCGGTGCGGGGGTACGCCCCGACCGGAGTCGGTGGGGGCGAAGGGGAGGAGACCACTGATGACCGCACGACTGGCGGGACGGACCGCCCTGATCACCGGCTCGGACTCGGGTATCGGGCAGGCGACCGCGATCGAGTTCGGCCGGGAGGGCGCCGATGTCGTGGTGCACTACCTGCACGACCACGACGGCGCGGAGCACACCCGGGAACAGATCGAGCAGGCCGGTCGGCGGGCGGTCGTCGTGCAGGGCGACATCACCGACGAGAACCAGGTCGACGCCATGTTCGACCGCGCGCTGGCCGAGTTCGGCAGGCTGGACATCCTGATGAACGACGCCGGGGTGGACGCCTCGGGTACGCCGGTGGTCGACCTGGACACCGAAACCTGGGACCGGGCGATCCGGACCAACGTCTACGGGGCGTTCTTCTGCTGCCGCCGGTTCGTCCGGCACCGCCGGGACCAGGGCGGCAAGGGGAAGATCATCAACATCACCTCGGTGCACCAGGAGGTGCCCCGGGCCGGGGGCAGCGACTACGACACCAGCAAGGGCGCGCTGCGGAACCTGACCAGGAGCCTCGCCCTGGAGGTGGCCCCGATGGGGATCAACGTCAACAACATCGCGCCGGGGATGGTCCTCACCCCGTTCAACCAGCAGGCCATCGACGACCCGCAGTACCTCGCGGAGCAGGTGCAGAGCATCCCGTGGAAGCGGGCCGCCGAGCCGGAGGAGATCGGCCGGCTGGCGGTCTTCCTGGCCAGCGACGACGCGGACTACGTGACCGGGTCGACGTACGTCATGGACGGCGGGCTGATGCAGAACCAGGGCCAGGGCGCCTGAGGTGTGAGGAAGGGCCCCTTCCTATACCGAATGCGATAAGAAGGGGCCCTTCCTTGCAACCGGTCAGGCGCAGGGGGTGCCGTTCAGGGTGAAGCCGGACGGTGCGGGGAGGGACGACCCGGTGTAGGTGCCCTGGAACCCGACATTGATCGTGCCGCCGCCCGGCACGGAGCCGTTCCAGCTCTCGTTGCTCACGGTGAGCTGCTGGCCGCTCTGGCTCCACCGGCCGTTCCAGCCGTTGCTGAGCTGCACCCCGGCGCCGGCCGTGAAGGACACCGTCCAGCCGTTGAGGGCGCCGCCCCGGTTGGTGACCCGGATCTCCGCGGTGAACCCGCCCGTCCAGGCGTTCGGCGTGTAGACCACCGTGCAGCCGGTACCCGGCGTGGTCGGCGACGTGGTGGGCGTGGGGGAGGCGGTCGGTGAC
>NZ_WVUH01000286.1 GCF_017614955.1 Micromonospora echinofusca | reverse complement strand
GCGGGAGATCGGGTGGGGCAGACTTTTCCCACCGAGCCGAACCCTTTCTCCAGGAGTGAGCCCTGCCGATGTCGCTGCTCGCCAGATTAAGCCTCGCCAACCGGGGGCTGGTAGCCCTCATCGCGGTGGTGATCACGGCGTTCGGGGCGTTCGCCGTACCGTCGCTGAAGCAGCAACTGTTGCCGTCGCTGGAGTTGCCGGCCGCCTTCATCGTGGCCAGTTACCCCGGTGCGGCGCCGGAGATCGTCGAGTCCCAGGTCACCGAGCCGATCGAGAACGCCATCCAGGGCGTCGCCGGGCTGACCAAGGTCACCTCGACCTCGCAGGAGGGCGCGACGACCATCCAGGTCGAGTACGAGTTCGGTACCGACCTGGACGACGTGGTCAACAAGATGCAGACCGCGCTGAACCGGATCGACGCGCAACTGCCGGAGAACGTCGACCCGCTGGTACTCGCGGGCAGCACCGACGACCTGCCGGCGGTGGTGCTCGCCGCCTCCGGTGGGGGCGGCGACGAGCGGGCGCTCGCCGAGAAGCTACGGACCACGGTGCTGCCGGAGCTGGAGACGATCGAGGGGGTCCGGACCGTCGCGATCAGCGGTGCCCGGGACCAGGTCGTGGTGATCACCCCGGATCCGGTCAAGCTGGCCGCCGCCCGGGTCGACCCGGCCACCATCGGTACCGCGCTGAAGACCAGTGGGGTGGCGGTCCCGGCCGGTGCGGTGGTCGACGGCGAGCGGGCGCTCACCGTCCAGGTCGGTACCCGGATCACCACCCTCGACGAGCTGCGCGGCATCTACGTCGGCCGGAACGGTCGGGGTACCGCCCCGGTCCGGCTCGGTGACGTCGCCACCGTCGAGCAGCAGCTCGCCCCGGCCACGTCGTTCACCCGGACCAACGGCCGGGACAGCCTGGGCGTGGCGGTGACCGCGGCGCCGGACGGCAACGCGGTGGAGATCTCGCACGAGATCCGGGACCGGCTGGCGGCGCTGGAGGCGGCCTCCGGCGCGGAACTGGACGTGGTCTTCGACCAGGCACCGTTCGTGGAGAAGTCCATCGAGAGCCTGACCACCGAGGGTCTGCTCGGTCTGGTGATGGCCGTGCTGGTGATCCTGGTCTTCCTGCTGTCGGTGCGCTCGACCCTGGTCACCGCGGTCTCCATCCCGCTGTCGGTGGTGGTGGCGCTGATCGCGCTCTGGGTCGGGGACTACTCGCTCAACCTGCTCACCCTCGGCGCGTTGACCATCGCGGTCGGCCGGGTGGTGGACGACTCGATCGTCGTGCTGGAGAACATCAAACGGCATCTGGGGTACGGCGAGAGCAAGCGGGACGCGATCCTCACCGGGGTCCGGGAGGTCTCCGGCGCGGTCACCGCCTCCACCCTGACCACGGTGGCCGTCTTCGCGCCGATCGCCTTGGTCGGCGGGTTCGTCGGGCAGCTCTTCGCGCCGTTCGCGATCACCGTGACGGTGGCCCTGCTCGCCTCCCTGCTGGTGTCGCTGACCATCATCCCGGTGCTGGCCTACTGGTTCCTGAAGCCGGCCTCGGGCGGTGCCGACGAGGCGGCGGTACGGCAGGCGGCCGAGGAGAAGGAGCTGCGCAGCCCGTTGCAGCGGGCGTACCTGCCGGTGATCGGGTTCGCCACCGCGCGCCGCTGGGCCACCGTGGCGATCGGCCTGGTCGTGCTGATCGGTACGTTCCTGCTCTCCACCCGGCTGGAGACCAACTTCCTGGACGACTCGGGCCAGGACACCCTGAGCATCACCCAGGAACTGCCGGCCGGCAGCGGTCTGGCGCGCACCGACGAGGCGGCCCGCAAGGTCGAGGCGGTGCTGGAACGGACCGAGGGCGTCGAGACGTACCAGGTCAACGCCGGGGGCAGTGGACGGCCCTGGGAGGGGTCGTCGGCCAACACCAAGGCCACCTACTCGGTGGCCCTGGCCGGGAACGTCGACGCCGAGGCGCTGAAGGAGAAGCTGCGCACCGAACTCGACGCGCTGAACGCGGGTGAGATCAGCTTCGGCGGCGGCGGTGAGGGTGGCGGCTCGGCCAACCAGCTCGCGGTGATCGTCCAGGCGCCCGACGCGGAGACGCTGGCCCGGGCGGCCGAGCAGGCCCGGGCGGCGATGGCCGGTACCCCGGACGTGGTGGACGTCTCCTCCAGCCTCGCGGAGCGGGTACCCCGGGTCGACGTGGTGGTGGACCGGGGCGCTGCGGCGCGGCTCGGGCTCTCCGAGGCGGCCGTCGGTCAGCTCGTCGCCCAGGCGTTCCGGGGCAGCCCGCTCGGTCAGGTGACGCTCGACGGCGGTCAGCAGAACGTGGTGCTGCGGTTCGGTGGCAAGCCCCCGCTGACCGTGGCGGAGCTGAAGGCACTGCCGGTGGGTCCGGTGACCCTCGACGCGGTCGCGGACATCCGTCAGGTGGACGGGCCGATCGCGGTGACCCGGATCGACGGCGAGCGCAGTGTCACGGTCACCGGTACGGCCACCGGCTCCAACCTCGGGGCGACCACCCAGGAGCTGGAGAAGCGGCTGGCGGAGATCGACGTCCCGGGCGCCACGTTCACCGTGGGCGGGGTCAGCGCCGAGCAGCGGGAGGCGTTCGCGGATCTGGGTCTGGCCGTGCTGGCCGCCATCGCCATCGTTTTCGTGATCATGGTGGCGACGTTCCGTAGCCTGGTGCAGCCGCTGATCCTGCTGGTCTCCATCCCGTTCGCCGCGACCGGCGCGATCGGCCTGCTGCTGGTCACCGGGACGCCGCTGGGCGTACCCGCGCTGATCGGTGTGCTGATGCTGGTCGGCATCGTGGTGACCAACGCGATCGTGCTGATGGACCTGATCAACCAGTACCGGGCCCAGGGGATGGGTGTCCGCGAGGCGGTGATCGAGGGGGGTCGGCGTCGACTGCGGCCGATCCTGATGACCGCGATCGCGACGATCTTCGCGCTGCTGCCGATGGCCTTCGGCCTCACCGGTGAGGGCGGGTTCATCTCGCAGCCGTTGGCCATCGTGGTGATCGGCGGTCTGCTCAGCTCGACCCTGTTGACCCTGGTCCTGGTGCCGACGCTCTACACCATGGTGGAGAACACCAAGGAGCGGTTCCGCCGCCGGTCCGGGCGTCCGGAGCAGGCCGTGCCGGTGCCGGCCGGGGCCGACTCCGCCGGGTCCGCCCGCCCGGAGCCGGTCGGCACCGGGTCGGCGCCGTCGGCGGCACTGGTCGGCGGTACCGACCAGTTCGAGGTACTCCGACTGCCGAAGAGCCGTCAGTCGCCGCTCCCGCCGCAGGAGTAGCGGAGGTGGGCACGTCCCGGACGCTCGGCTCGGGCGTCCGGGACGTGTCATTTCCCGCAGAGTATGAAACCCACTCGTACCACCCATTACCTCTGATACTCTCCGTAATTGCATCATTTGCGGAGAGTGGTGAAGATGGGTGCGGTGCGATGGCCGGGGCGCCGGGCCCTGCTGCGCCGCGCCGCCCTGCTCACCGCCGGTGCCGCCGCCGGTGCGGTCACCTTCGCCGAGACCACCCGGTTCACCGACCGGCGGCTCCCGCTCGGCGGCGGACCGGCCAGCGGTACGACCGGCGTCGGTGACCAGCCGCCCGGTGACGGCGGGCTGCGGGTGGTCTGGCGGGCCCGCACCGACCGGCGGCAGATCGCCCTCACCTTCGACGACGGTCCCGCGCCACAGTGGACGCCGATGGTGCTCGACACGCTGGACCGGTACCGGGTCCCGGCGACCTTCTTCCTGGTCGGGGCCCGGGTCCGGGCGGCAGCCGGGCTGCTCCGGGGGCGACTGGACCGGCACGAGGTGGGCAACCACACCTGGGCGCACCACGACCTGGCCCGGATGGACGCCGACGAGATACACCGGGACCTGACCCGGACCCACGCGGTGATCGCCGAGGTCACCGGCCGGGAGCCGCGACTGCTCCGGCCCCCCTGGGGCCACCTCGGCGGCGGCACGCTGCACGCCGCCGCCCGGCTGCGGTACGACGTGGTGCTCTGGTCGTTGCAGATGCGCGAGACGGCCTACCCGGGCGATCCCGCCGGCCACGCCCGGCACATCGTCGCCGGGGTACGCCCCGGGACGATCCTGCTGGCCCACGACACCGGCGCCGCCACGCGGCTGGTCGCCCTGCACGGCCTGCCCGCCATCATCGACGGGCTGCGGGGACGGGGCTTCGAGTTCGTCACCGTCTCCGCGCTACTGGCCGGGGAGTCCCCGCCGCGTACCCCCGGCTGAACGCCTCCCGGTGGCCGGTACCCCCGGGTGAACGCCTCCCGGCGCCCGGCGCGATCCGCCGAAACACCCCCGGCTCGCGTCACCGGCGTCCGACCTGCCGGGTAACGTTCCGGTGCGTGCCGTCCCCGCTCCGGGTCCTCGCCCGCAACCGCAGCTTCCGCCGCCTCTTCGTCGCCGAGCTGATCGTCTTCGGCGCCGACTGGTTCGTGATGGTGCCCCTGCTGGTACTGCTGCCCGAACTGACCGGCAGCGGCATCTGGGGGGCGCTCGTCCTGGCCGCCGACACCGCCATCGTGGCGCTGATGCTGCCGTTCACCGGCACCATCGCCGACCGGATGGACCGTCGCCGGATCATGGTGGTGGCGAACCTGGGTGCCCTGGCCGGCGTCCTGCTCCTGCTCCTGGTCCGCAGTGCGGGTACCGCCTGGCTGGCCCTGCTGGCGATCGGGACGGTGGCGGTCGCCAAGGCCCTCTACTCGCCGGCCGCCCAGGCGGCCCTGCCGAACGTGCTCGAACCGGACGAACTGGCCGGTGGGAACGCGGTGGCCGGTTCGGCCTGGGGCACCATGACCGTCGTCGGTGCATCGTTGGGTGGCGTGATCAGCGCGGCCTTCGGACCGTACGTCTGCTTCTGGATCGCCGCGGTCGGCCTGGTCGTGGCGGCGGTCATCGCCGCGCGGATCCGCCGCCCGTTGCAGGCTCCCCGGGACGGCTCCGTTCCGACCCCGCGCACCTGGGCGGCGATCGGTGAGGCGATGCGGTACATCGTGCACCGACCCTCGGTGCGGGCCCTGGTCACGGTCAAGTCGGCGGTCGGGCTCGGCAACGGTGTGCTGACCGTCTTTCCGCTGCTCGCCGGGGTGTACGGGGTCGGCGCGGTCGGCCTCGGGCTGCTCTTCGCGGTCCGGGGTGCCGGCGCCCTGGTCGGTCCGATGCTGATGCGGCGGGTGCTGGGCAACCGGTCCTGGCTGCTCCCCGGGCTGGCCCTGTCGATGGCGCTCTACGGACTCGGGTACCTGGGGGTCTCGGTCAGCCGGTGGTTCCCGCTGGTGCTGGTCCTGGTCTTCGTGGCGCACTTCGCGGGCGGTAGCAACTGGGTGATGTCCAACTACGCGCTCCAGGGCGAGGTCCCGGACGGGCTGCGCGGGCGGGTCTTCGCCACCGACATGATGCTGGCGATGGTCGCGGTGGCGGTGAGCCAACTGGTGGTCGCCGGGGTGGTCGACCTGGTGGACGAGCGGGTCGTACTCGCCGGCTGCGGCCTGGTCACCGTGGTCTACGCGGTCGGCTGGCGGCTGGCTACCCGCCGGTTGTCACTGGCCGAGCCGACCCCCCTGCCGGAGCGGGCGACCGCCTAGCTCGGCCGCCCGGTGTCAGACCGGATGTCGGCGTCGATCTTGCACTTCGGGCCCCCGTTTTGTCTTCTTCGTCGCTGATGTCGGGGCCGGAACTGCAAGATCAACCCGGGTCTCGCACCCCCTGGTAAGGCTGCCCGACGGGTGGCGGCCCGACCGGAGACTGCCCGGCCCGTCGGCCGGCCAGCACCGCCGCCACCAGCAGTCCCAGCCCGGTGGCGTGCCAGATGCTGAGCAGCACGCCCGCCCCGGTCGTGACCAGGCCCAGGTTCCGGGCGGTCCAGTCCTGCCGGATCAGCTGGGTGAAGAGCAGCGCCCAGCCGATGCTCAGCAGCGCGCCGAGCAGCAGCACGCCCATTCCGGCCAGGGCCAGCGTGCCGCTCCGACCTGGCAGCCGGCCACGTGCCGTGCCGACCAGGATCAGTCCGGCGAGCAGCACCAGGAGCGTCGGCAGGTGGCTGCCGACCTGTCCCACGACGTACCCGACCACACCCATCGTCCTCCGTGTCCCGGTCCGGTGACCCCGGTCACGCTAACCGGACCGGTCAATCGTCTCAGGCAGCGGACAAGAAGGCGATCAGGGCCGGTCAGGCCACCTAGCATGGCCGGATGACCTTCGTTTCCGGCCCGGTCCGGGTCCGGGTTCCCGCCACCAGCGCCAACCTGGGGCCAGGTTTCGACGCGCTCGGTCTGGCGCTCGCGCTCTACGACGATGTCAGCGCGGAGGTCACCGGGACCGGTTGCCGGGTCGCGGTCTCCGGCGAGGGCGCCGGCGAACTGCCCGCCGACGAGAGTCACCTGGTGGTACGCGCCATGCGGGCCGCCTTCGACGCCCTCGGTGGGCAGCCGGCCGGGTTGACGGTGACGGCGGTCAACCGCATCCCGCAGGCACGCGGCCTCGGTTCCTCGTCGGCGGCGATCGTCGCCGGTGTCCAGTTGGCCCGGGGCCTGGTCGAGGGTGGCGCCGCACAACTCGACGACGCGGCGGCGTTGCGGCTCGCCGCTGAACTCGAAGGGCACCCGGACAACGTCGCGCCCTGCCTGCTCGGCGGTTTCACCATCGCCTGGACCGAACCCACCGGTGCGCGGGCGGTGTCGCTCACCCCGGCTCCCGGGGTACGGCCGACGGTTTTCGTCCCCACCGGCCGGGGGCTGACCTCGGTCGCCCGGGCGGCCCTGCCGCCGACCGTGCCGCACGCGGACGCCGCCTTCAACGCCGGCCGGGCGGCCCTGCTGGTACCCGCGCTCACCAGCGACCCGTCGTTGCTCTTCGCGGCCACCGCCGACCGGCTGCACCAGGACTACCGGGCGGCCGGGATGCCATCGACAGCGGCGCTGGTCAATGGGTTGCGCGCGGTCGGTGTGCCCGCTGTGGTCAGTGGGGCGGGCCCTTCGGTACTGGCATTCGGTCCTGTCCCGGACGGTTTCGATCCGGGAATGGAATGGACCTCCTGGCAGTTGCCGATAGATGTAGCCGGGGCCCGAGTCGATCGGGGTACACTGGGACACGCCGAGCGGGACCCTGTTGCCGCAGGTCGGAAGAGTTGATTACGCTCTAGACTTAGCACAGCCGCGAAGCACGCGATCTCCCTGCGGGTCGGCGCACCCCCGAAGCTTTCGGCGGTTAGCCCGTCTCACCCCTGCCTAGGCACACGCCGCACCGCAGTCTCCACAGGATCGCCGCAGACGGCGAGACCTGCCCACCGACGTCTGGTGGGTCGGGAAACCAACCGGCTGTGTGGCAGACTCCCGCGACGCGTCACGCGAGGCGGGTGCACCGAGGCCGCCCGGCCACCTGTTTCGACCCCGGGCAGCCCGGCCTATCGAGGGAAGGAATCCATTGAGCGACACCACCGACGTGACGTCGGATGTTTCCAACGTCGCTGGCGATGCCACCACCACCGCCGCTCCGGCCCGCCGTCGGCGGACCGGCACCGGTCTGTCGGCGATGCTCCTGCCGGAGCTGCAGAGCCTGGCCGCGTCGCTCGGCATCTCCGGTACGGCCCGGATGCGCAAGGGCGAGCTGATCAGCGCCATCTCCGAGCGACAGGGCGCCGCCGCCGGTACCACCCCCCGGCCGCGTGCCGAGGTGGCGGCTGCCACCGCACCGGTCCGGGACGAGGTTCGCGCCGAGGTCCGGGATGGTGGTGAGCGTCCGGAGGCGGAGCGTCGGGGCGCTGGTGAGACGGCGGCGCAGCCGGCTCCGGCCGGCGAGGCCGAGCCGCAGCCCCGGACCCGGGGTCGGCGTACCCGGGCCACGGCGACCGCCGAGGCCCGGCCGGCCGAGGCGACCCGGACCGCTGAGCCGCGTGCCGCTGAGCCGCGTGTCGAGGAGACGGCCGCCGCTGCCGAGCCGGCCGAGCGGGTCGAGTCCCGCCCGACCCGGGACCGGGGCGAGCGCGCGGAGCGCGGTGACCGGGCCGAGCGGGGCGAGCGTGCCGAGCGGACCGAACGGGGTGACCGGACCGAGCGGGGCGACCGGGGCGACCGCAACGAGCGCAACGACCGTGCCGACCGGGGCGACCGCAACGAGCGTGCCGAGCGGAGCGAGCGTGGTGACCGCACCGACCGGGGGGCGCGTGCCGCCGACCGGGACAACGACGGTGACGACGACGGCGAGGGCGGCGGCCGGCGGAGCCGGCGCAGCCGGTTCCGGGACCGTCGGCGGGGCCGGGGCGACCGGCCCGAAGGCGCCGTGGAGACCGGGGGCGGTCGGGAGCCGCAGGTCAGCGAGGACGACGTGCTCGTTCCGGTGGCCGGCATCCTGGACGTGCTCGACAACTACGCCTTCGTCCGCACCACCGGCTACCTGGCCGGCCCGAACGACGTCTACGTGTCGATGTCCCAGGTCAAGAAGTACGGCCTGCGACGCGGTGACGCGGTGACCGGTGCGGTCCGCGCCAACAACCGCGACAGCGGTGAGCAGCGGCGGGACAAGTACAACCCGCTGGTGCGGCTGGACACGGTCAACGGCATGGAGCCGGAGGAGGCCCGCCGCCGTCCCGAGTTCTACAAGCTCACCCCGCTCTACCCGCAGGAGCGGCTGCGGCTGGAGACCGAGCCGCACATCCTCACCACCCGGGTCATCGACCTGGTCACGCCGATCGGCAAGGGCCAGCGGGCGCTGATCATGTCGCCGCCCAAGGCCGGTAAGACCATGGTGCTCCAGGCGATCGCCAACGCGATCACCCACAACAACCCCGAGTGCCACCTGATGGTCGTGCTGGTCGACGAGCGGCCCGAAGAGGTCACCGACATGCAGCGCTCGGTCAAGGGCGAGGTCGTCGCGGCCACGTTCGACCGTCCGCCGCAGGACCACACCACCGTCGCCGAGCTGGCGATCGAGCGGGCCAAGCGCCTGGTGGAGCTGGGCCACGACGTGGTCGTACTGCTCGACTCGGTGACCCGGCTCGGCCGGTCGTACAACCTGGCGGCACCGGCCAGCGGCCGGATCATGTCGGGCGGTATCGACTCGACCGCGCTCTACCCGCCGAAGCGCTTCCTCGGTGCGGCCCGCAACATCGAGAACGGCGGGTCGCTGACCATCATCGCCACCGCGCTGGTGGAGACCGGGTCCGTGATGGACACGGTCATCTTCGAGGAGTTCAAGGGCACCGGTAACGCGGAGCTGAAGCTGGACCGGAAGATCGCCGACAAGCGGGTCTTCCCGGCCATCGACATCCACACCTCCGGTACCCGTAAGGAGGAGATCCTGCTCGCGCCGGAGGAGCTGGCGATCACGCACAAGCTCCGTAAGGTCCTGCACTCGCTGGACTCGCAGGCCGCGTTGGATCTGCTGCTGGACCGGCTCAAGCAGAGCCGGACCAACATCGAGTTCCTGATGCAGATCGCCAAGTCGGCACCGGGCGAGTAGCACCGGCCGCACGTCACGGCGAAGGGCGCCACCGCACGTCGGTGGCGCCCTTCGCCGTTCCCGTGTCGCCCCCACACGCTCACCC
>NZ_WVUH01000285.1 GCF_017614955.1 Micromonospora echinofusca | reverse complement strand
CCCCCGGGCCCACGCTACCCCCGCCGCCACCCGCCGGCAGGCCGATCGGCGGCTCAGACGACCCTGACCGGCTGCGGCCCGTTGGCGGGAGGCACCCCGACCGGCCGTGACCGGTCCAGCCGCGCCAGCCGGGTGACCGGCAGCGCCGGCAGGGCCGTCTCCCACCGGCGCAGCATCCCGGGTACCGGCCAGCGCACGTCGGCGTGCCGCCAGATGGCGTCACGGCAGCGGGCATGCCAGCTCAGCCGGCTGTTCGGCAGGCTGGACCGGAAGATGTCGTCCCGTAGCGCGTACAGCACCCGCAACGAATGCCGGAACGCGAGCAGACTGCGGCGGTGCTGCGGTTGCCGGTCGAGCCAGCTCAGGTCCCGCCCGTCACAGGTCTCGCAGTCGCACGTCCAGAGTCCCGCCTCGGGGAACAGCGCCCGGGTGCGGGCGATCACGTCGGTCCGCCGGTACGCCAGGCACCGGCCCACGATGGCCGACGGCCGGCCGACCCGGGGCGCCGGACCGGGCACCGGCGGCACCGGGTACAGGTGCCGCAGCGCGGGTACGGTGCCCACCGCCGCCGCCGTCGCCCCGCAGCAGAGCGCACCGAGCGCCGAGACGTCGCAACGCAACAGCAGTACCGGCACCCCGCAGTCGAGTACCTCCAGGAGGCCCTCGACGGCACCCGGCTCCGCGAAGGGATCCGCCGGATGTTCCAGGACCAGCGCCACCGGAACCCCGGCGAGCGCGACGTAACGGGTGAGGGTCCGGCGGGCACCGGTACCGGTCAACCAGGAGATGTGCAGGGGCAGCAGGGCGATGGCGTCGCCCAGCCGCGCCGTGGCCTGGAGGAGGTGCCAGAGGCCGGCGGCATCACCGGCGGCGACGTACCCCGAGTCGGTGAGTACCGGCAGTCCCAGTTCGCGCTGACCGTCGATCCACCAGTCGCTGAACGGGGTACGCGCGTCGCAGCGGCCCGCACCGGCGTACCGGCCGGCGTCGAGGAGCAGCGGATGACCGAACCGACCGCTCCGGACCAGGCGACGGGCCTGGTCGAGGCAGTTCTGCCGGCGGTCGGCGGAGGCCGTGACGACGAGGCCGCTACCCGGCTGGTCGGCGACAGCCACCGCTTCGGCGATCTGGGCGGGGCCGCAGTGCACCAGCAGGGACCGGTCGAAGCAGTCCACCGGGCCCACCGGCCCCGGCCGGGGACCGGCCGACCCATCCGCCACCGACACTCCCACCGATCGCGCACCGTCCCCGTATCGTAACGCTGCGGAATCGAGAGTCACGAATTCCTGCCGTTTTCTGGCAGATCCCGGGCAGCCGGTGGTCAGGAGCGCCCCGCCCGCCCACCGTCGCGCCCGTCCCGGGTGGCGAGCATGCTCCAGCCGATCGAGACGGCGATGGTGAGCACCACGAACCCGAGGGTCACCGGGACGGGCAGCTTGCCGACCGGTGTCCCGGCCAGGATCAGCTTGACCCCGGCGAAGGCGAGCAGCACCGCGAGACCGTAGTGCAGGTGGGTGAAGCGGCGCAGCAGTTCGGCGAGACAGAAGTAGAGGCTGCGCAGACCGAGGACGGCGAACGCGTTCGCGGTCCAGACGATGAAGGTGTTGGTCGTGACGGCCAGGATCGCCGCGACCGAGTCGATGGCGAAGACCAGGTCGGTGGCCTCCACCGCGACCAGGGCGACGAGCAGCAGCGTGCCGCGTCGCCGCCCCTCGGTCCGGACCAGGAACCGGTCACCGGAGAAACGGGGTTCGATGGGTACCAGCCGCCGGACCGCCCGGACCACCAGGTTGCACTCCGGCTCGATGTCCTCCTGCCGTTTGACGGCCATCTTCCAGCCGGTCCAGATCAGGAAGGCCCCCAGCACGTACCCGGTCCAGAAGAAGCGTTCCAGCAGTTCGGCCCCGACGAAGATGAAGCCCAGCCGGAAGATCAGCGCCCCGACCACCCCCCAGAAGAGCACCTTGTGCTGGTACTGCGGGGGCACCTTGAAGTAGCCGAAGATCAGCGCGAAGACGAAGACGTTGTCGACGGAGAGCGCCTTCTCGATCAGGTACCCGGCGTAGTACACGCCGGCGGCCTCCGGATGCCACGCGAAGAGCACCAGACCGAAGGCGAGGCCGGCGACGATCCAGACCGCCGACCAGAGCAGCGCCTCCCGTACGCCGATGACATGGTTGTCCCGGTGCAGGAGGATGTCGACGGCGAGCAGAGCCGCGAGGAGGGCGACGACAGCGAACCAGGCCCACAGGGGCACCACCAGCGCGGCGACGTCCCGCACCGGTCAGGTCCGCAGCACGTCCGGACAGCGGAGGGGACCGGTCGGTAGGCCGTGCCGGCACCCTTCCCCTACCCGATGGTCCATAACGGCACGATACGGGCGTCAGTACCGCTTGTGTCGGGTGATTCCCCGGTCCGGATGCCAACTCTCGATGACCAGGTGGTCCGACGGCTCCCCCACCCGGGTCAGCACCACCTCGGTCACCTCGATCCGGAACCGGTGCGACCCGTCCTCGGCGGTCGGCTCCTCGTGCGCCCGACCCGCGATCTTGGCGTCCCCGCCCCACGAGCCCGGATCGTCCTCCGGGGTGTCCTCGGTCGGGCAGTGCAACGCGACCCGGGGATCGCGGAGCAGGTCACGGGCCTTCAACGAGCCCGGCATACTGCCGAGGCGCAGCTCCCCGTCCTCGTCGAACTGGAACTCCGTCCCGCTGATCCGGGGCGAACCGTCACGGCGCAGCGTCGCCATCGTGCCGTGCTTGCGGACCGAGAACCGGGCCCGCACCCGCTCGGCGAACTCGGGCTCTGCCTTCACCAGATCTGACCACCATGCCATGCCGGACAGCATCCCATCCGACATGGATGATCACCTCTCCACGCGCGGAGCCCGGTCAGCGGATCTCGAAACCGAACGACCGGGCGATCACCAGCGCCTGCTCCGGGTCGATCACCGCACCGCCGACCTCCACCGCCGTCGGGTCGAGCGCGCTGAGGTCACTGCCCCGCAGGTCGCACCCGGTGAGCCGGACGGCGTGCAACTGGGCGGCGGAGAGGTCCACCCCGGTGAACGCGGCGTCGGCGCAGTTCGCCCCGGTCAGGTCGGCCTCGCGCATCCGGACCCCGGAGAAGGTCACGCCCCGCAGATCCGCTCCGGGGAGGGCCACGAACGACCAGTCGCCGCCGGCCACCCGCAGCGGACGCAGGTCGCACTCCGCGAAACTGCTGCCGACCAGTTTGCAACCGGTGAACTCGGCATCGAAGAACACGCACCGCTTGAACTCGCAGCGCAGGAAGGCCGAGTCGGTGTGCCGGGAGGCGTTGAACCGCACGTTGCCGAAGACGCACTCGGTGAAGACGGCACCCCGGGTGACCGCTTCGGTCAGGTCGACGTCGAAGAACCGGCACCGGGTGAAGTGCCGCTCGACGAACTCCTCCGCGTACCAGTCGTCGTTGCGGAAGGTCTCGTCCTCGGTCAGCTCCACCACGGGGCCGAGACTAGTGTGCCGTACCGACACTTTCCCCGCCCCGGGCCAGGCGTTAGGTTCGGGCGATGAGCGTGGCACGGACCGTCGACCCGGATCAGGTCGGCTTCGACCCCGCGCGGCTGGCGCGCGTCGACGAGCACTTCGGCCGGTACGTCGACGACGGCCGGCTCGCCGGCTGGCAGATCGTGGTGACCCGCCGGGGCGAGATCGCCCACTCCGCCACGTACGGGCTGCGGGACCGGGAGGCCGGCCTGCCGGTCGAGTCGGACACCCTGTGGCGGATCTACTCGATGACCAAACCGGTCACCTCGGTCGCGGCGATGATGCTCTGGGAGGAGGGCCGGTTCGAGCTGACCGACGAGATCAGCCGGTGGCTGCCCGAGTTCGCCGACGTACGGGTCTACCAGAAGGGGTCGGCCCTCAAGCCGTACACCGTGCCGGCCACCGAGCCGATCCGGGTGTGGCACCTGCTCACCCACACCGCCGGCCTGACCTACGGGTTCATGCAGACCTCGGTGGTCGACGGCATCTACCGGGCCGCCGGTTACGACCTGCTGCCGCCGGCCGACGTCGACCTCGCCACCGCCTGCACGGCCTTCGGTGAGCTGCCGCTGCTCTTCCAGCCGGGCAGCGCCTGGGGCTACTCGGTCGCCACGGACGTGCTCGGCCGCCTGGTCGAGGTGGTCTCCGGGCAGTCCCTGGACGCCTTCTTCGCCGAGCGGATCTTCGCGCCGCTGGGCATGACCGACACCCGCTGGTGGGCCGACGACGCCGACGCGAAGCGGCTCGCCGCGCTCTACGTACCCGATCCGGGCACCGGCCGGGCGGTCCGCTACGACCAGATCGGCGCCCTGGCACACCAGCCGCCCCGGCTCCTCTCCGGTGGTGGTGGCCTGCTCTCCACCGCCGCCGACTACCACCGGTTCACCCAGTTCCTGCTCCGCGAGGGCGATCTGGACGGGGTACGCCTGCTCGCTCCCCGGACCGTGCGGTTCATGACCCACAACCACCTGCCCGGCGGCCGGGACCTGGGTGAGCTGTCGGTCGGCGGCTTCGCCGAGACGGTCTTCGACGGGATCGGCTTCGGGCTCGGCTTCGCCGTGGTGCTGGACCCGGTGCCGAGCCGGAGTGCCAGCAGCGTCGGCGAGTACTACTGGGGCGGGGTGGCCAGCACGGCGTTCTGGGTCGACCCGGCCGAGGAGGTCACCGCGCTGCTCTTCACCCAGCTCATGCCGTCGAGCACCCACCCGCTCCGCTCCCAGCTGCGGCAACTGGTCTACTCGGCCCTGGTCGGCTGACCAGCGGGTACCGGTCGGGGCCGCCGTACCGGAGATCCCGCGTTCCGGCCACCGGCTCACGGCCCGCTTCGTAGCCTGGGAGACGAGCGGCCTGCCCGGGCAGCTCAGCCGGCGCGCGGGAGGCGGTCAGGGTGAGCAACATCGTGGTGTTCGGCGCCGGTGGCACCCTGGGCTCCCGGGTCTGCGCCGAGGCCGTCCGACGGGGCCACCAGGTGACGGCGGCGGTACGCCGACCGGAGGCGGTCACCTATCTGCCGCCGGAGGTGAGCGTGGTACCCGGCGATGCCACCTCGGCCCGGTCGGTGGCCGAACTCGCCCCACTGGCCGACGCGCTGGTCGTGGCGATCGGCGGCCCCGGTCGTACCCTCTGGCGGGAGGCCGCCGAGACCCTGGTGACCACGCTGCGGGACATGCCGGCGGCGCCCCGGATCATCCACCTGGGTGGCGGGGCGACCCTGTTGGCACCGGACGGTAGTCGGCTCCTCGACGATCCCGAGTTTCCCGACCGGTACCGGGAGTCCGCCGCCGGTCAGGCCGACGCACTCGACTACTACCGGTCGTCGAACGGTGTCACCTGGACCTACGTCTCGCCGCCGCCGCTGGAGTTCCATCCCGGCGAGCGCACCGGCCACTACCGGACCGACGGCGACCGGCCGGTGACCGACGAGCACGGCCGCTCGGTGCTCAGTTACGAGGACTTCGCGGTCGCGGTGGTCGACGAGATCGAGCAGCCGCGGTTCACGGACGCCCGGTTCACCGCCGCATACTGATCCCGGTCTGTCAGCCGGACCTCAGCCGGTAGCCAGCCGGGCCGGGAATCCGCCGGTCGCGAGCGGCCCCCAGGTGTCGATGGTGACCCGGACCAGGCACTTGCCCTGCCGCCGCATGGCGTCGCGGTACCCGTCCCAGTCGGGGTGTTCACCGGAGATCCGGCGGTAGTACTCCACCAGGGGCTCCAGGGCCTCCGGCAGGTCCAGTACCTCGGCCGTGCCGTCGACCTGGACCCAGGGGCCGTTCCAGTCGTCGGAGAGGACGCAGAGCGAGACCCGGGGGTCGCGGCGCAGGTTGCGCACCTTGGCCCGTTCCGGGTACGTCGAGATCACGATCCGTCCCCCGGGGTCCACCCCGCAGGTCACCGGGGACGACTGGGGTCGGCCGTCCCGGCGGAAGGTCATGATGACCGCGCGGTGCCGAGGGGTGAGGAAGTCGATCAGGGCATCCCGTTCGACCTGCTGGTTCGTTGCGATGTTGGGTGTCACCGGTCTGTTCTACTACGTCCGGCGCCGACCCGCCGGGCACCACGTCCGGCGCCGACCGGCCGGGACACCACGTCCGGCGCCCGCCGGGAGAGCGCGTGCAGCGACTGCCGGTCCCACCGCCGGTCGGTTCAGCAGAACCAGCCGTCCTGCACCCAACCGCGTCGGTTGATGTACCCGTAGGCGAAGCCGTAGACGTACCCGCCGGAGCGGGGGCCCTCGACGAGGAAGGTCTGCCCCCGGTAGAGGGTGCCCATCCAGGCCCCGTTGGGTTGGGTCCGGACGAAGAGCGACTCGGCGCAGACGGTCTCCCGTACCCCGATCGTCCCGTCGGCGGCCCCGGCCGCGACGGGCGTGGCCAGCAGGGCGGTGGCGACGGTGGCCGCGACCAGCGCGGCGCGGCGGGGGGTCACCACGAGTCGTACCCGCCGATGCACTCGAGCCGCAGGTAGCCCCAGTCGTTGGGGCCGAAGTCGAAGGTGGCGGCCCAGCCGTTGTAGACCGGGTGGGCGCCGGGCGTGTGCCCGATCTTGTTGCCGTAGTACAGGGTCCGCTTCAGGTTGACCGGGCCGCTGGCCGAGTCGTAGTTGTCGTAGAAGCTGGCCGACTGGCAGATCACGATGGCGTGCCGGGGTACCACCGGCTCCGCCTGTGCGGCGGGTACACCGGCCGGCGCGAGCACCAGCCCGATCGTCGTCGCTCCGGCCAGGGTCGCGGTCGTCCACCGTCGCACCGGATGCCTCCCGGGTGTCAGAGGGGTGGCATCACATTAACGTTTATCAATTAAGATCACTACCGTCCGGCGGTGGTCGACGGTCAGCGGGCGGCGGGCTGCGCCGGCACCCGGGCCCGCCCGGACGGCCGCCAGGCCCGCCCGTTGGCGTAGATCACCCGGAACCCGAGGTACGACGCGAGCGGCGCCCAGTGGGCCGAGTCCATCCGCAGCTCTGCCGCGTTGTGCCGGTGCCCGTTGGCCAGCACGTCGAGCAGCACCGTCTCGAAGGCGGCCGACTCCACCCAGTCGACCTTGCGGGTGTACCCGCAGACCAGCGCCGCCCCGGTGACCGCGAGGAAGTCCTTCAGGGTGGCGTCGGAGGCCCGCAGCACCGAGCAGCTGCCGAAGTACAGCCGCTTGCCCTCGCACCGGCCGGCCATCCGGTCCGCCACGTCGTCGAGGTCCACGGAGTGCCAGTCGGTGAGGCAGAGCCGGCTGGGCTCGCCGTGCATGGCGAAGAACCCCACCCGGTAGTCGGCGTACTGCTTGAGCAGCCACCGGTCGAGGAAGAAGTGCAACTCGTCGGGGGTGGCGGCGTCCCGGTGGATGAAACGGATCTTGCCGAGGCGCTCCAGCAACTCCAGCGTCGGCAGCACGGACCCGCGCTCGTTGAGATCACGGTGCCACTGCCCCTCCAGGCAGAACACCCCGCCACGCGCCACGCCGACTCCCTCCACCGGGCCCGGCCAGTGACGTTACCGCCTCACCCGGCGGCCACGCCGCCGGGCCGCAGGGGCCACACCGACCGGGACGGGGCCGCACCGCCGGACCGACCGCCCGGGGGCCGTCGCCGCCCGCCGGTCGGGCGCGCCCCGGCGGCAGCAACCTGATCCGGCGTACGCCGTTGAGCCGGGTACCGGGTCGCGCCGTCGGAGCGGGCCCCGGATTGGTGACACCCACCAGCGGGATCGAGATGCGTTAATTTGATTCCCTGGCGTCGTCAGGATGCTGGCGGCGGCAGCCCACGGCAGCCCGCGAGCGAGAGGGGTCGACGATGACCTCCGGACAACCGGTATCCGACGGCGGCGGGGGCCTGCTCCGCCGCAAGCCGATCGACGAGATCACCGACGAGACCGACACCGGCGGTGGTGGTGCGGGGTTGGCCCGGTCCCTGGGGCTGTGGCAGCTCACCGCGATCGGGGTCGGTGGCATCATCGGTGCGGGGATCTTCGCCCTGGCCGGGGCGGTGGCGAACCAGACCGCCGGACCGGCGGTGCTCTTCTCGTTCCTGATCGCCGGGGTGGCCAGCGCGGCGGCGGCCCTGTCGTACGCCGAGTTCGCCGGCATGATCCCCCGGGCCGGCTCGGCGTACACCTACGGGTACGTCGTCCTCGGCGAACTGGTGGCCTGGTTCATCGGCTGGGACCTGCTGCTGGAGTACACCGCGATCGTCGCGGTGGTGGCGATCGGCATCTCCGGCTACTTCGGCTTCCTCGTCGGCCAGATCGGCATCGAGCTGCCGGCCTGGATGCTGGGCGCGCCCGGTACCGGGGAGGGGCGGGTGGTGGACCTCTTCGCGGTGCTGCTCTGCCTGCTCATCGCGTTCCTGCTGAACCTGGGGATCAAGTCGGCGGCCCGGTTCGAGACCTTCGTGGTCGTCCTGAAGGTCGCCGTGGTGCTGCTGGTGGTCCTGGTCGGCTTCTTCTACATCGACACCGCGAACTACACGCCGTTCTTCCCGTTCGGGGTCACCGGGGCACTCACCGGCGCGGCGACCGTCTTCTTCGCCGTGTTCGGTTACGACGCGATGAGCACCGCGGCCGAGGAGTCCCGGGACGCCACCCGGCACATGCCCCGGGCCATCCTCTACTCGCTGGGCATCTCGATGGTGCTCTACGTGCTGGCCACCCTGGTACTGACCGGCATGCAGCACTACACCGAGATCGACCCGGAGAGCGGCTTCTCCTCGGCCTTCGCCTCGGTCGGGCTCTCCGGCCTGGCCAGCGTCATCGCGGTGGGGGCGATCGTCGGCATCCTCACCGTGATGTTCACCTTCATGCTCGGGGTGACCCGGGTCTGGTACGCGATGAGCCGGGACGGCCTGCTGCCGGCGTGGTTCGCCAAGGTGCACCCGGTACGGCGGGTACCGAGCCGGGTCACCTGGATCGTCGGCGTGGCGTCCGCGGTGATCGCCGGCTTCCTGCCGATCCGGGAGGCCGCCGAGCTGACCAACATCGGGATCCTGCTCGCCTTCGTCGTGGTCTGCATCGCGGTGATCGTGCTGCGGTACCGCCGCCCCGACGCACCCCGGACGTTCCGGCTCCCGGGGATGCCGCTGGTCCCGGCGATCGGGGTGATCTTCTCGGTCTGGCTGATCACCTTCCTCGCCCCGGAGACCTGGCTGCGGTTCGCGGTCTGGTTCCTGCTCGGCCTGCTCATCTACTTCGCGTACAGCCGGCGGCACTCCCTGCTGGCCCGCCGCAACGGTCGCTGACCGGCGCGCCCCTGCGCAGACGGGCCTCTTTACGCCCCGGAAGACGGCTGTTATCTTCACCGCAATACTTGCAAATATTTACAGCAATCTTGCCGTGATCTTGCGAAGCGCGGCACCGACCGGCGCCCGACCCACCGGGTGCCCGGGAACGCCCAGGTACGGCGGCGACGCCCCGGCGTCGCCGCCGGTGGTCACTCCGGGAGACCCGTCATGCCCAGCGTCAGGCCACGCCCGCACCGCGCCGGCATCCTCGCCACCATCGTCTGCACCGCACTGGCCGCCCTCGGCGTCGTCCTGCCCGCCGCCACCC
>NZ_WVUH01000284.1 GCF_017614955.1 Micromonospora echinofusca | reverse complement strand
GGAACAGCACGATCTGGACCCGCTCGGGCTGAAGGCCCTGCCCGTGCACATTGATGTGATCCTGGCCGACCCCGCCGATCGCGCACGGGTCGGCGGTCTGCGGCACCTGAGAGCCCCACTGCCGGAGTCTCCGCCACCCGGAACCGGACAACCGGTCGAGAACCGGACGGCATTACCCGCGTTCCGCCGCCGTCAAACCAGCTGCCCCGTTTCCGGAACCGTTCACGCCCGGGTACTGACATTTGTCATGAGTGTCCGTGCGGCATTCACAGATCGTCATGACTAACCGCACTAGAGGCCCCGCCCGGCGTGGCACAGGATCGAATACATCGAACGGAGCGGAAAAACAGTTCGGATCAGCGAAGGGAGTCGGACGGTGCACGAGCGCTATGACAGCTACTGTGCCGCGGACCGCCTTTTCTACGACTCCCTGGGCAACGCCACCGACCGGCCGGCCTTCCCCCGGGCCGGTCGGTCGGATCCGGAGGGATGGCGCTCCGAGCGTACCGGCGACTGGCTGATCTACGGCCCGGAGGGCGCATCGCTCCCGCAGCAGGGTTGGAAGATCCACATCTCGGCCTGCCTGGACAACGCCGAGCGGGTACTCGACAAGATCTTCGACTACTGCGTACCGCGTGGCCTGTCCTTCAAGTTCCTCCGCAGCCCGCAGACCCTGCTGCTGCGCAACGCCAAGTACGCCGCCCGGGGCGCCAGCGGAAAGTTCGTCACCATCTACCCCCGGGACGACGCGGAACTGGAACTGACCTGCAAGGAACTGGACGAACTGCTGGCCGGTGAACCGGGCCCGTACATCCTCAGCGACCTGCGCTACGGCTCCGGGCCGGTGTACGTCCGCTACGGCGGCTTCGCCGCGCGGTACTGCCTCTCCGACGACGGGCAGGTGGTACCGGCCATCGCCGACGCCGACGGGGTCCTGGTCCCCGACCGGCGGGACCCGGTCTTCCACGTCCCCTCCTGGGTCACCCTGCCCGACTTCCTCGCCCCGCACCTCACGGCGCGGAACGCCAACAGCACCAACGAACTGCCGTACCGGATCGAAAAGGTCATCCACTTCTCCAACGGCGGTGGCCTCTACGTCGGGCGGGACCTGCGCACCGACACGCAGGTGGTGCTCAAGGAGGCACGGCCGTACGCCGGCCTGGACGCGGACGGCACCGACGCCGTCGCCCGGCTGGCCAAGGAGACCGCGATGCTGCGCGCCCTGGCCGACCTGCCGCAGGTGCCCCGGGTACACGACGAGTTCACCCTCGGCGACCACCGGTTCCTGGCCCTGGAGTTCATCGAGGGCCGGTCGCTGAACAAGCTGGTCGTCGAGCGGTACCCGCTGATCGACGCCGACGCCTCCGACGCCGACCGCGCCGAGTACACCCGCTGGGCGCTCGACATCCACCGACAGGTCGAGTCGGTCGTCGAGGCGATCCACGAACACGGCATCGTCTACGGTGACCTGCACCTGTTCAACGTCATGGTGCGCCCTGACGACCGTATCGCGCTGGTCGACTTCGAGGTCGCCGCACCGGTCGGCGGCAGCCGGCCCGCCCTGCGCAACCAGGGTTTCGCGGCACCGACCGGCTGGACCGGCCCGGCCGTCGACCGGTACGCCCTGGCCTGCCTGCGGTTGGCGTTGTTCCTGCCGCTGACCCAGCTGATCCGGCTGGTCCCGGCGAAGGCCGCCCACCTGGCGGAGATCATCGCCGCGCACTTCCCGGTACCGCGTGACTTCCTCGACCGGGCGGTCGCCGACATCACCGCGACCGACCCGGCGATGCTGACCGGCCCGTCCGACCGCGCACCGGCCACCGCCCCGACCAGCACCGGCGTGACGGCCACCGAGCCGACGCCGACAACCAGCGGGGCAGCGGCCACCGGCGGTCCGGTCGACCTCGACACCGACGACTGGCCGGCCCTGCGGGCACAGCTCAGCCGGGCGATCCTGGCCAGCGCCACCCCGGAGCGGACCGACCGGCTCTTCCCCGGCGACATCGAACAGTTCCGCAGTGGCGGGCTGAACCTCGCCCACGGCGCCGCCGGAGTGCTGTACGCCCTGGCGGTCAGCGGCGCAGGACGGCATCCCGCACACGAGGACTGGCTGATCAGGCGGGCCCTGGCCCGGGAGTCCGGCACCCGCTGCGGCTTCTACGACGGCCTGCACGGCGTGGCGTACGCGCTGGAACACCTCGGGCGGCGGCAGGAGGCGTTCGACGTCCTCGACATCTGCCTGGGCGAATCCTGGGACGGTCTGGACCACAGTCTGCTCAGCGGCCTGTCCGGCATCGCGCTGAACCTCACCGAGCTGGGTCTGCGTACCGGCGAACGATCCCTCACCGACGCCGCCGAGCGGGCGACCGCGCGGGTGGTCGAGCTGATCGCCGACGATCCCGGTCCGGACGTCAGCGGCGGCCGGCACCCGTACGCCGGACTGCTGCGCGGTCGCAGCGGACCCGCGCTGATGTTCCTGCGCCGGTACGAGACGACCGGTGACCCGGCACTGCTGGACCACGCGGCGACCGCCCTGCGGCAGGACCTGCGCCGGTGCGTGCTCCGCCCCAACGGCGCGCTGGAGGTCAACGAGGGCTGGCGGAACATGCCGTACCTCGGAGTCGGCAGTGTCGGCATCGGACTGGTCCTCGACCGCTACCTCGCCCACCGGCCGGACGAGGAGTTCGCCCGGATGGCCCGGGCGGCGAGGTTGGCCGCGCGCTCCCCGTTCTACGCCCAGTCGGGTCTCTTCGCCGGCCGCGCCGGCATCGTCACCTACCTGGCCGCGACGGCACGCGACGCCGACGACCGGCGGGAACTCCACGCCCAACTGCGGCGGTTGGCCTGGCACGCGCTGCCCTACCGGGACGGCGTGGCCTTCCCCGGCGAGCAGTTGCTGCGCCTGTCGATGGACCTGGCCACCGGCACGGCCGGCGTGCTGCTCGCGGTGGCCGCCGCGCGGCACGACGAACCGGTGACGCTGCCGCTCCTCGCGCCCCTGCCCGGCGCCCCCGAACTCCCTCGTGACCAGCACGAGGGCTCTCCCACCGACACCGTGGAAGGGAGGTGACACGACATGGCGCTCCTGGACCTCCAGGCCCTGGAGATGGACGCGGCCGACCGCTCCGGCGGCGGCAGCGAGGCGAGCCTGCTGCTCTGCGGCGACAGCTCGCTCTCCATCACCACCTGCAACTGATCGGGTCGGTATCCCGACCATCGGGTCGTTTGTCCCGACCACTGAGGGGAGGTGACACGACAATGGCGCTTCTGGACCTCCAGGGCCTGGAAATGGCCCCGGCCGACCGCTCCGGCGGCGGCAGCGAGGCGAGCCTGCTGCTCTGCGGCGACAGCTCGCTCTCCATCACGACCTGCAACTGATCAGGTCATTCGTGGGGCCCTGGGCGGGCAGACGTGCCGGCCCAGGGCAATCCCATGTCCGCACACCGTCCGGAGGGCCGATGGAGACGATGGTCCGCAGGAATCCTTCGCAACGGCTCCGGGGGGACCAGCGGCTCCGGGGGGACCGGCTGCTCCGGGAAACGGTGTGGTACGGCGGCGCGTGGAGCGTCGCGCTGGCGGCGGTCGCGCTCATCGGCGCGGCCGCCATGCTGGTGTTCCCCGTCGTCCTCGGCCGGGCGGTCGACGCGGCCCTGACCGGCGGCACCGCCTGGTGGACGATCGCGGCGTGCGCCCTGGTCGGCATCCTTGTCGTCACCGACGCGGCCACCAACCTGGCCTCCGGTCACCAGACGGCGCGGGCCACCGCCACCCTGCGGTACCGGTTGCTACGGCACCTGTTCACGCTCTCCCCCCGGGATGCCGGCCGCTACCCGGTCGGGGACCTGGTCGGGCGGCTGGCCGGGCAGGCCGCCGACGCCGGCCAGATCGGCACGGCTGCCGTCCTGGGGCTGGTAGCGCTGCTACCGCCGGTGGGCAGCATCGTTGCGCTGCTGCTGTTGGAGCCGGTGCTGGGGCTGACGATGATCGCCGGTACCGCACTGCTCGCCCTGCTGATGCGCACCTTCGTCGCCGACGCCTCCCAGGTGACCGCCGAGTACCAGCGGGTACAGGGCGACATCGCGGGCCGGCTGGTCGAGGCGCTGACCGGTGCCCGCACCATCGCCGCCGCCGCCACCGCTCCCCGGGAGGTGACCCGGGTACTCGCCCCGCTGCCGGAACTCGCCGGGCACGGGCGGCGCAGCTGGGACCTGCTGGCCGGGGCCGCCGCCCGCACGGCCGCCGTGGCACCACTGCTGCACCTTTCGGTCGTCGCGGTCGGCGGGTACGCCCTGACCGCCGGTTGGCTCACCCCCGGTCAACTGGTCGCCGCGGTGCAGTACGCCGCTCTCGGCGCCGGGCTCGGCGCGGTACTGGCCACCCTGAACCGGCTGGTCCGCTGCCGGGCCGGCGCGCACCGGATCGCCATGGTCCTCGACGAGCCGGGCGTGCGGCACGGTTCGGCGCCCCTACCGCCCGGCGGTGGCGCGCTCCGGCTGCACGGGGTCACCGTCCAGGCGTCGGACGGCCGACCGGTACTGCACGACGTCGACCTGGCGGTACCGGCCGGCGCCACGGTGGCGGTGGTCGGCGAGTCCGGCTCCGGCAAGTCCACCCTGGCGGCGGTGGCCGGTCGGCTCCAGGACCCGGACGCCGGCGAGGTGCTCCTGGACGGGGTACCGCTGCGCCGGTTGAGCCCGTCGGCACTGCGCCGGGCCGTCGGGTACGCCTTCGAGCGGCCGGTGCTGGTCGGCGAGACCCTGCACGACGTGATCGGGTTGGGCCTGCCGGACGACCAGGCGACGGTACCGGTCGACGGTCGACCGGCGAGCCCACCGGTGCTCCGGGCGGCCCGCGACGCCGCCGTGGACGGGTACGTCGAGCGGCTGCCCGAGGGCTACCGGACACCGCTGGCCGACGCACCGCTCTCCGGTGGCGAGGCACAACGGCTGGGGCTGGCCCGGGCCCTGTCCGCCGAACGGCTGTTGATCCTCGACGACGCCACGTCCAGCCTGGACACCGCCACCGCGCACCGGATCGGGCAGGCCGTGGTGGAACGGTCGGGTGGGCGTACCCGGTTGGTGGTCACCCACCGCGCGGCCACGGCGGCGTCGGCCGATCTGGTGGCCTGGTTGCACGCCGGGCGGCTGCGGGCCCTCGCGCCGCACCGCCGGCTCTGGTCGGACCCGGCCTACCGGGCGATGTTCCTGCCCGTGGAGGGTGGCCGGTGACCGGGGTACGGCGGCTGACCTGGCAGGTTCTCGTCGACCGGCGCGCCGCCCTGACCCGGTTGGCCGGCTGGTCGGTGGCCGAATCGCTCCCGGCCCTGCTGTCGGGCTACCTGACCGCACGGGCGGTGGACGACGGTTTCCTCGCCGGCCGGTTCGGGACCGGACTTGCCTGGTTGGCCGGGCTGGCGGTGGCCATCGCCGTCGGCGCGTGGGGCACCGGGCGGGTGTACCGCAGTCTCGGTGCGGTGGTGGAGCCGTTCCGGGACGACCTGACCACCCGGTTGGTGCGGTCGACGCTGGTCGGGGCCGGGTATCCCGGCTCCCGGTCGGACAGTACGGCGGTGGCCCGACTGACCCACCAGGTGGAGGTGGTCCGGGACACCTTCGGTGGCCTGCTGATGGTGGTCCGGGGTTTCCTCTTCGCCGCCGGTGCGGCGCTGCTCGGCCTGCTCGCCCTGGCTCCGGTGGTCGCCGCCCTGGTGGCCGGTCCGCTGCTGGCCGGGCTGGTGGTGTTCGGCACGGCCCTGCCGGCGATGGTGCGGCACCAACGGGACCTCGTCGTGGCCGGCGAGGAGTTCGCCCGGTCCGCCGGTGCGGCCCTGGCCGCGCACCGGGACGTCGTCGCCGCCCGCGCCGGGGAACGGATCGTCGGGCAGGTGGGCCGCCGGGTGGCGGCGCAGGCCACCGCGGAACGGACGGTGTCCCGGATGGCCGCGCTGCGCAGTCTCAGTCTCGGGGTGGGTGGCTGGTCGCCGGTGGCGGTGCTGCTGCTGGCCGCGCCGTGGCTGGTCCGGCAGGGCGTCACCGCAGGCGCCGTGCTCGGTGCCCTGATCTACGTCTCGACCGGACTGCGGCCCGCGCTGCACGCCCTGGTACACGGCGTGGGGGGCGGTGGGCTGCGGTACGTGGTGACCCTGGACCGGCTGCTCGGCGCGGCACAGGTCACCCCACCACCCGCCCGCACGCCGCAGGTCGCCCCACCCGCTGTCGCGCCGCAGGTCGCCCCACCCGCTGTCGCAGCGCCGGCCGGTCAGCCGGTGGGCGGCGGACCGGGGACCGGGACCGTGGGCCGGCCGGCGGTACGACTCCGCGGCCTGACCTTCCGCTACGGCAACCGGGCCCGGGCGGTCCTCGACCGGTTCGACCTCGACCTGGCCGAGGGGGACCACCTCGCCGTGGTCGGCCCGAGCGGTGCGGGAAAGTCCACCCTGGCCGCCCTGATGGCCGGGCTGCTGCAACCCGAGCAGGGCACCGTACGGCTCACCGGGGTGCCGACGGCCGGCGCGTCGCCGACCGTCCTGGCCAGACTGCGGGTGCTGGTCCCCCAGGAGGCGTACGTCTTCACCGCCTCGCTCGCTGACAACCTGCGCTACCTCCACCCGGAGGCCGACGAGCGTACGCTGCTGGCCGCGCTCGACGTGGTGGGCGGCGGACCCCTCGCGGCCAGGCTGGGCGGCCTGTCGGCCCGGATCACCCCGGGTGGACTGTCCGCCGGGGAACGGCAAGTGATCGCCGCCACCCGGGCGTACCTGTCCCCCGCCCGCCTGGTGCTGCTCGACGAGGCCACCTGTCATCTCGACCCGGCCACCGAGGCGCAGGTGGAACGCGCCTTCGCCGACCGCCCCGGCGCGTTGGTGGTCGTCGCCCACCGGATCAGTTCCGCGCTGCGGGCCCGCCGGGTGCTGGTCTTCGACGGTGACCGACCGGTCACCGGCACCCACGACGAACTGCTGACCCGGTCGGCGACGTACCGGGAACTCGCCGGCTACTGGGACCGGGACATCCCGGTGCCGGAGCGTCACCGGCCGGCACCGGCCACCCCCCTGCCGTAGACCGGACCGCCCCGGCCGCGCGAGGCGGGCCGGGGCGGTGCGGGGCTTCCTCAGATCCAACCGGCGTTCTGCGCGACGCGCACCGCCTCGATACGGGTCCGCGCCCCGGTCTTGCGTTTGATCCGACCGAGATGGTTCCGCACGGTGCCCGGCGACAGGCTGAGTCGACGGGCGATCTCGTTCACCGGTGAACCCGTGGCGGCCAGATCCAGCACATCGGTCTCCCGCCCGGTCAACGGGCCGGTGGAGCCGAGCGCGGCGACGACGAGATCGGCATCCACCAACGGCTCACCCTTCGCCAGCCGTCGGACGCCGTCCACCACCCGCTGCGGTGGTACGTCGTTGCCGAGGACACCGACGGCCCGCCGGGCACAGAGCAGGTCGTAGAGCCCTCTGGGCCGACGGGGGTCGGCGAGCACCAGGAGCGGGCACGGTCCCGCACCGGCCACGGTGTCGCCGGCGATCAGGTCCGCGTCGACCACGGCCACGTCCGGCAGCCGTGTCCAGAGCGCCCGGTCGAGGTCGTCGCCCCGGTCGACCTCGGCGACGACCCGGATGTCGTGCTCGGCGGCGAGCACGAGAGCGAGCGCACCCCGGATCAGAGCCCCGTCAAGAGCGAGAAGTGTGCGGATCACCAGTGTCCCTTCTCTGCTTTCAGTAGCACCAGCATCACGGAACGCTGTCATTCAAACACCTCCACGGCGGTACCGCTCGGTGACGGATCCGGGTCGGAACGGCCGCGATCCCTACGGCCGGCGGCCCCCGTCCCGGCTGCCGGGGCACCTGGAGCCAACCGTTCGCCGGGCACCCTAGGTCGCGTTTCATAAGAACTGGCCGGCCTACGGCGGGCCCAGACAACGGCCGGCGGCGTTGCGGTTTCGTCCGGATACGACACCGGTATCCGGACGAAACCGCGCCTTGCCGGACCGCCGCCTGGACTGCGCCTCGACTCGACCGCCCTTATGAAACGCGACCTAGAGCCAGCCGTCGCGTTGCGCCCGACGGATGGCCTCCAGGCGGTTGCGGGTACCGGTCTTCCGCATGATCACCGAGAGGTGGTTCCGCACGGTCCCATGGGCCAGATAGAGCCGCCGGGCGATCTCCTTCAGCGGCAGGCCCTCGGCGGCAGCCCGGAGCACCTCGGTCTCCCGTCCGGTGAGAGGACTCCTCGGTGGCCCGAGCACCGCGACGGCGGCCAACGGATCGATCACCCGCTCCCCGGCAGCCAGCGAGCGGACCATCCGTACCAGCTCGTCCGGCGGTCCGTCCTTGCTGATGAAGCCACGGACCCCGACCGCAGCCGCCGCCTGCATCGCCGTCGGTCGCCACCGGCCGCTCATCGCGAGGACACCGGTGTCGGGGGCGACGGCGCCGATCCGCTCCACCACCCTCAGCTGGTCGGGTACGTCCAGGTCCAGACCGAGCACGACGACGTCCGGCTGTTCCCGACGGACCACCGTCAGCAGCTCCCCCACTTGCGCCACATCGGCGACGACCTCCATGTCCTCCTCGTTGGACAGCACAGCCCGCAGTGCACCCCGCAGCAGTCCCATTTCTTCCATGACAACGACGCGGATCATTACCCTCGCTCCGATCTCGGGTACGCGTCGCGACGGGCCGGCGACCCGGCACCGGCAGAAGGGTGACGGGTGGGGCAACGGTCCGGTCGCGAGCGCAACGGGTACGACGTCAGCCGTGACACGTCCCGATGCGGGGACGGTCAGGCACTCGGCTGCCCGCCTACCGGTCGGAGGGGTCGTGTGCCCCCGACCACGACAGGCGGTGACGGAGCGAATCAGCCGGGACGGGCGACCACAGCGGGGGTACGACCGGCGGCAGCGGTCGCGTACCGGGCAACGGCGCCGGTGGCAGCCGTTTCATGCAGCCAACGCCAGCCACGGTGGACGGCCGGACCGGACCCGGCACCCCGGTCGGCGGTCAGCGCATGATCGTCGCCGGGGTCACCGGGACGATCGAGTGCTCCCGGCGGCGACGGGCCGGCCGGCCCGACCACCGCCATGCGACCCAGCGCAGGCAGGGAGGCGGGTTGGCGCACCATGAGTATCGGGGACCACGGCGACCAGAGTGAGGCCCGGACCGGCACCGGATCCGGCGGTACCTGGGGTGCCTGCCCCTGGTCGGCACCGCCACCGACCTGGCTGGGGGGTGCTGGCTCGGTCACCGGGACAGGTGCCCGGGTGGGGCCGGAGTCGACCGGGCAGACTGCCACCGGTGGCAGCAGGGTGCCGAGCAGCCGGTCGGTCAACGACACGACCGGGTCGAGCACGCCCTCGAACACGCCGGGCAGCATCGGCGGGAGCCCGGCCACCAGGGCGGAGACGGAGTCGACCGTGGCGGGTACGACCCGCACCGCGTCAACCACCGGGGAGGACAGGTGCGGTGCCCGGGACTCGGCGGTGGTCGACCCGTTCCCGTTTCCCGTTCCAGCGGGGCGGTCGGACGGTGCTGACGGTTCGGGGGTCGACGGCCGGTCGTCGTCGGACGGGGTGGGGC
>NZ_WVUH01000283.1 GCF_017614955.1 Micromonospora echinofusca | reverse complement strand
GCGGAGTAGAGGTACTCCCAGCGGGGCGGGTCGGGGTCGGCGAGGTTGACCGTGGCGAGCCGGCGCTGCATCGCCTCGAAGGTGGCCGGGTCCCGGGTGAGGGCCAGGGCGTGCGCGTCGGCGCGGGCCTCGACCCGCCGCGACATCAGCGCCTGCACCGGGGTGGTGACCAGCCCGGCGACCGTGACCAGGGCGATCAGCAGCGGGAACGCCCGGGGGTCGGCGACCTGGTCGACCCCGGCCAGCCGGAGCAGGCCGCCCCACGAGCCGAGCAGGTACAGCGTGACCACGGCGAGCGCGGCACCGAGGGCGCCGGTCAGGGTGCCGGCCACCACGTCCTGCCGTTTGGCGTGTCCCAGCTCGTGCGCGACCACACTGGTCACCTCGGCCGGGGTCGCCTCGGCCAGCAGGGTGTCGTAGACGACGATCCGCCGGGTCGGGCCGAAGCCGGAGACGTAGGCGTTGACCGCCCGGGTCCGGCGGGAGGCGTCGGCGACCAGCACGTCGCGTACCGGCACGTCGTCGGCCTCGGCGAGCGCCAGCAGCTCGGTCCGCAACGGTCCCGGTGGCATCGGGGTGAACCGGTTGAACACCGGCTCCACCAGCACCGGCAGGACGAACGACAGCAGGACCACCAGGGTCGCGGCGCCCGCCGCGCCCCACGCCCACCACCAGCGGGGGGCCAGCCGGATCACGGTGTAGAAGCCGAGCAGCGCGGCCGCACCGATCACCGCGCTGACCGCGTACGACTTGAGCAGGTCCACCGTCCAGCCACCCCAACCGGAGGTGGCCAGCCCGTACCGGGTCAGCACGGCGTGCCGCCAGGCCGCGAACGGCAGGGTGAGCAGGTCGGCCACCAGGACCACCGCCAGCCCGCCGAGGACGGCGCGGGCGGTCCAGTGGTCACCGAACGGGCGGCCGGCGAACTCGACCAGCCGGGCACCCAGCGGGGTGAGGCCGAGCAGCAGCGCCACCAGCAGCCCGACCACGAGCGCGCCGTACGTGCCGGGACGCAGCGTGGCCCGGAACTCCCGGGCCCGGTCGACGTCGGCCTGCGGCAGTTCACCCAGGGCGGCGAGCTGGTCGGCCCGGGGGGCCGGCGGCCGGCCCCACGGGATCAGCAGCGCGGCGACGGCCACCAGTGTGACGACCAGCGCGGCGAACACCAGCATCGCCCAGCCGCGCGGCGTCACCCGCGCACCGTGCTGTTCCCGGCCATCGCGCCGCTCCTCCCACCACCGTGAGCGCCCATCCTATTGCCCGTCGGTGGCCGGCAGCCGGCACCGGGACCGGGTGGGAGTTGTCACCGGGACCGGGCGGCAGCCGTCCGGTCAGGACCGGGCGAGCCGGCGCAGCAGCGAGTCGGCACCCAGCGGGTAGGCGCCGTGCCGGCGCACCCCGTCGGCCACCTCCCGGTCGGAGGAGATCACCACCACCGGCCGCCCGGCCGGTTCCGCGCGGACCAGCCGGCGGATCAGCTCGTCGGCGGTCTCCCCCTTGCGGGAGAAGAGCACCCGGACGCCACGGGGTGCGGGGGGCAGCCCGTGCATCCGCTCCGCACCGTCGAAGACCACCGTCACCTCGTCGCCGGTCTGCGCGGCGATCCCACCGAGGCCACTGATCAGCCGCTTGCGCTGCTGTTCCAGCGACATCTCACCGAAGCCGCGTTTGGTCACGTTGTAGCCGTCCACCACCAGGTGGGTACGGGGCAGCGCGAGCAGCTCGTCCAGGCGGGCCGGGTCGTCGGTGTCCCGGGCGCGGGCCGAGGAGGCGGTGGTCGGCTGCTCGGCGAACGCCTCGGCCACGAAGTCGGCGGGCCGCCGGTCGGTGGGTTCCAGCGCCAGTTCGCGGCGCAGCCCGACGGCGGCCTGCCCGATGGTCTCCAGCAGCAGCCAGAGCCGGGCGTCGTCGACCGAGCGGGCCTCCTTGGCGGTCTGCCGGGCGGCCCCGGCGACGGCCTCCGCCTCGGCCAGCCGGGCACGTACCCGGCGCAGTTCCGCGTCGTGGTCGGCGGCGGCCCGGTTGGCCCGGCCGCGCTCGGTGGCCAGCAGTTCCGTGGCCCGGCGTTCCCGGGCCTGGGTCTCGCGCAGCGACCGGGCCAGCACCCGGGCCTCCTCGCGGAGCTGGCCCAGTTCCTCGCGTACCCGGGCCAGCTCGTCACGGAGCTTGTCGGCCTCGACCCGGGCCACCGCCCGGTCGTGCTCGGCCCGGGTGGCCCGTTGTTCCGCCTCCCGGATGAGTTCCGCCACCACGGCGCTGTCCACCTCGGCCCGGACCGCCGCACCGCTGGCCTCGACGAGATCCCGCCAGCCGGCCGGGCGGGCCAGGTAGCCCAGGGCGGCCACCTCCACCGGGTCGGCGGCGGCCGGCGCCGTACCCTCGACCACGGCCACGCCCAGCTGCCCGGCGTCGGCGATGACCCGCGAGGCCACCCGCTGCCGGAACAGCGGATCACCGGCAAGCTGGGTGGCGATGGCCGGCGCGCCGAGCCGGGCCCGCCGGTTGGGCGCGAACTTGGCGACCCGGCGCAACGGCACCGGCAGCTCGTCGGTGGGCAGGCCGGGAAGTACTGCGGCGGTGAGGGTGACGATCCGCTGCCGGACCGGTTCGGGGAGTGTGGGCTCCACCTCGGTGTCCGGCTCGCTTTCCGACCGCGCGTCCGCCTCGGTGTCCGGCGTACCGTCGGTGCCGGTGCCGGACGCGGTCTCCGCGTCGGCCTCCCGCAGACCGTCCGGGTCGGCGCCCCGCGCGACGTCGACCGACTCCTTCTCCGGAAGGTGGTCGTCGAGCGGCTCGGTGAGGGGCATGTGGCAAGTCTCCCACCGGTACCGGGCCCACCGCCTGGTGAGTGAGCCGATCTCTCATCGTAAGCGGATCGTCGCCACTCGCCCCTGCTGGGGTCTTCCTGCGGTTAGCGGGCGGGTCGTCCGGATCTGGCATGTCCGCGGCCCCGTTCGGACGTCGACACGATACCGCGCCCGGTGACGGCGGGTCATCTGCCGGGGTCGGCGGGTGACGGGCGCGGCAGGGTCCGGGCCGAGGCGGCGGCCGGCGTGTCGTACCGGGGCGCTAGCGTGCCCGGCGATGGCAGCACCGGAGTACGTCCAGCAGACCCTGGCCGGGTTCGCCGCCGCCACCGGGTCCGGCGGGGTCGACCCGGAGCTGCCGCTGCACGCCACCACCTTCGTGGTGGTGGACCTGGAGACCACCGGCGGCCCGCCGGACGGCGGCGGCATCACCGAGATCGGTGCGGTGAAGGTCCGGGGCGGCGAGGAGCTGGGGGTGCTCGGCACCCTGGTCAACCCGGGTCAGCCGATCCCGCCGTTCATCACCGTGCTGACCGGGATCACCCAGGCGATGCTGCTGCCCGCACCACCGATCGAGCAGGTGCTGCCGAGCTTCCTGGAGTTCGTCTCCGACGCGGTGCTGGTCGCGCACAACGCCCCCTACGACGTCGGTTTCCTCAAGGCCGCCTGCGCCCGGCACGGCTACCGCTGGCCCAACCCCCGGGTGCTCGACACGGTGACCCTGGCCCGCCGGGTACTGACCCGGGACGAGGTGCGCAACCACAAGCTCGGCACCCTCGCGGCCCACTTCGGCACCGCCCACCAGCCGACCCACCGGGCGCTGGCCGACGCCCGGGCGACGGTGGACGTGCTGCACGGGTTGATCGCCCGGCTCGGTGGGCACCGGGTGTACACCCTCGGCGACACCATCGAGTTCGCCCGGGCGGTCACCCCGACCCAGCGGCGCAAGCGGCACCTGGCCGAGGGGCTGCCCCGGGTGCCGGGGGTCTACATCTTCCGGGCCGCCGACGACCGGCCGCTCTACGTGGGCACCTCCGGTGACATCGCCACCCGGGTCCGCAGCTACTTCACCGCCGCCGAGAAGCGCGCCCGGATGTCCGAGATGCTCGCCGCCGCGGAGCGGGTCGAGGCGGTCGAGTGCGCGCACGCGCTGGAGGCGGAGGTACGCGAGCTGCGGTTGATCGCCGCGCACGCCCCGCCGTACAACCGGCGGTCGAAGTTCCCGGAGCGGGTGCTGTGGCTGAAACTGACCGACGAGCCCTACCCGAGGTTGTCGGTGGTCCGCGCGATCGGGCCGGACGACCGCGCCTACCTCGGCCCGTTCGGTTCCCGGCGCGCCGCCGAGCTGGCCGCCGCCGGGTTCCACGACGCGGTGCCGCTGCGCCAGTGCACCCACCGGCTCTCCACCCGCACGGTCACCCCGGCCTGCGCGCTGGCCGAGCTGGGTCGCTGCCCGGCACCCTGCGAGCACCGGATCACCCCCGGGGAGTACGCCGAACGCGCCGCCCGCCCGTTCACCACCGCCACCACCGCCGACCCCCAGCCGGTGGTGGACGCGCTGCTCGCCCGGATCGAGGTGCTCTCGGCCGGGCAGCGGTACGAGGAGGCCGCGGTGGTCCGGTCCCGGTTGGCCGCGGTGCTCCGGGCGACCGTCCGGATGCAGCGGCTGGCCGGGTTGACCGGCATCGCCGAGCTGGCCGCCGCCCGACCGGCGACCACCGGCGGCTGGGAGCTGGCGCTGGTCCGGCACGGTCGGCTGGCCGGGGCGGGGGTGTCCCCGCCCGGTGTCCACCCCCGACGGACCCTGGAGCTGATCCGGGCGACCGCCGAGACGGTCTCCCCCGGCCACGGTCCGGTGCCGGCGGCCACCGCCGAGGAGTCCGAACGCATCCTGTCCTGGTTGGAGCGTCCGGAGACCCGGCTGGTGGAGATGTCCTCCGGTTGGACCTCACCGGCCGACGGTGCGGCCCGGTTCCGTGACCTGCTCGCCAGGGCCGAGGGCGTACCGTCGGCGCAAGTTACGTCCAAACGCCCATGAGCAACTGACCGATCGGACTACGTCGACTCACTTAGGCTGTTAGAGAAGTGCAGTCCTGCCCGTTTCGTGGGCCTGCTCCCGGTTATCCGATAGACGGGACCGTGGAGCCGGGGTGAGGAGGTGTCCCAGGTGGACCTCGACGCCGGTCAAGGCGCCGCCCTCGGGGGCGCCCTCCCCACAGGCCTGCCGCTGACCCGCCGACTGCGGTCCCTGCTGTCCTGGCCTGCGGCGGAGCCCGACCCGGTGAACCACCTGGTCCGCTCGCACCGGGCCATCCACCCGGGTGCCGACCTGTCGGTGCTGCGCCGCGCGTACAAGATCGCGGACGACATGCACCGGGGTCAGTTCCGCAAGAGCGGTGAGCCGTACATCACCCACCCGTTGGCGGTCGCCGAGATCTGCGCCGACCTCGGCATGGACAGCACCACCCTGGTCGCCGCGCTGCTGCACGACACGGTCGAGGACACCCGGTACACGTTGCAGGCCCTCGCGGGGGACTTCGGCCCGGAGGTGGCCCACCTGGTCGACGGGGTGACCAAGTTCGACAAGGCGTTCTACGGCAAGGCGGCCGAGGCCGAGACCATCCGCAAGATGATCATCGCGGCCGGCAAGGACGTCCGGGTGCTCATCATCAAGCTGGCCGACCGGCTGCACAACATGCGTACCCTCGGGGTCCGCTCGGCCGCCTCCCGCAACCGGATCGCCAGCAAGACCCAGGAGGTACTGGTCCCGCTCTGCGACCGGCTGGGCATCCAGGCCCTCAAGCGGGAGCTGGACGACGTGGTGCTGCTGCACCTGGAGCCCGACGAGTACGCCCGGATCGACCGGCACGTCCAGCAGCGGCCGGGGTGGCACGAGTACCTGGACGCGGTGGTCGCCACCACCCGGAGCGCGCTGCGCCGGGACCGGGTCGACGCCGAGGTCAAACCCCGCCCCCGGCACTACTACTCGATCTGGAAGGACACCGTCGCGGGCGGGTACAGCGAGCCGTTCGACCTGCCCCGCATCGTGATCATCGTGGACGGCCCGGCAACGGACTGTTACGCCGCCCTCGGCGCGGTACACGGACAGTGGCGTCCCATTCCGGGCCGCTTCAAGGACTTCATCGCCTCCCCCAAGAACAACCTGTACCGGTCCCTGCACACCAGCGTCACCGGCCCGCAGGGGCAGACCGTCGAGGTGCTGATCCGGACCAGGGACATGCACCGGTCGGCGGAGTACGGCATCGCCGCCGACTTCCGGTTCCCCCGTACCCGGGACCAGCGGTCGGTCCACGCCGAGCAGCTCGACTGGCTGCGCCGGGTGCTCGACTGGGAGCACAAGACGACGGATCCGGCACAGTTCCTGGAGACGCTGCGGTGTGACCTGACCGAGGCGCAGATCCAGGTCTTCGCCGAGGGCCGGCAGGTGGTGCTGCCGGCCGGGGCCACCCCGGTCGACCTCGCGTACGAGTTGGGCCGGGACCGGGGCGACCGGTGCCTCGCTGCCAAAATCAACGGCCGGCTCGCCCCGTTGGCCTCCCAGCTCGACGAGGGCGACGTGGTGGAGATCTTCACCGAGAGCGACCCGCAGACCGACGTGGACGTACAGGTCGCCCCCCGGGGGCCGCGCCGGGAGTGGCTCGACTTCGTGAAGAGCCCGCACGCGCAGATGCAGATCAACCGCTGGTTCGCCGAGCACTCCGAGCCGGGGATCTCCATCGCCGACAAGGTCCGCCTCGGCCGCGCCACCATCGGGCTGGCACTGCGTAAGCAGAACCGTGGCCTGGCCAGCGATCTGCCGCTGCTGCGCCTCTCCGAGGAGCTCGGCTACCCGGACCTGGAGACGATGCTGGTCGCCGTGGTGGACCGCAGCATCGAGCCGGACGAGGTGGTCCGGCAGCTCATCGAGCTGGTGGACCAGCGCCCGTGACGAGCCGGGCCAGGTGACGCGCCCACCGTCGCCCCGGCTGCCGTGCGGCGCCGCCGGGACCTCTAGCCTGGTGTGGTGACCCCCCGCCGTAGTCCCGCCCTCCGTGCCCTGGTGTACCGCGTCTTCTACCGCCTGCCCGTGCCGGTGCGTCGCCGGCTGGTCCGGCTGGCCGTGCCGAAGTACATCGTGGGGGCGGTCACCCTGGTACGCGACACCGAAGCCGAGGGTGCGGGCCGGTTGCTGCTGCTCCGTCAGCCGCCGGGGCACAGTTGGACACTTCCCGCCGGCCTGCTCCAGCGCGGCGAGGCGCCGGTGGTCGGCGCCGCCCGGGAACTCGCCGAGGAGTCCGGCATCCGACTGTCCCCCGACGCGCTACGGCCCGCCGTACCGAACGCGGTGGTACACGCCAAGGGCTGGGTGGACATGGTCTTCGAGGCCGCCGTACCGGCCTCCCGGACCGACCTGGTGGTGGACGGCGCGGAGGTCTTCGAGGCCGCCTGGCATCCGCTGGACGACCTGCCCCGGCTGAGCCGGGCCACGGCCAACCTGCTCGGGTACTACGGCATCGGCCCGAACGCCGACCACGCCAGAGCCGGACGGGTGACGGGGTCCGGGCCGACGGACGGCGGAACGGCGACGGAATCCGGGCCGACGGACGGCGGACCTGCGACGGAGTCCGGGCCGGCGGCCGGGGACGCGGGCACGTCCCGGTGAACGCGACCGGCGGCGGGACCCCCGGGGTCGGGATCTGCGCGGTGGTGCTGGCCGCCGGTGAGGGCACCCGGCTGCGACCGCTGACCGAGCGGGTACCCAAGGCGCTCTGCCCGGTCGGTAACGTTCCGCTGCTGGACCGGGTCCTGGCCCGGCTGGCCGGTCTCGGCCTGACCGGTCCGGAACGGGTCGCGGTCAACGCCTGCTACCTCGGCGAGCAGGTGGTCCGCCACGTCGACGGGCGGGCCACCCTGTCGGTCGAGCCGGGGGCGCCGCTGGGTACCTCGGGCGGGCTGGGCAACCTGCGGGACGTCGTCGACGGGCGCGGGGTGCTCGTCGGCAACGCCGACGCCTATCTGGCCCACCCGTCGCTGCCCCCCGGGCCGGACATCGCGGCGCTGCTCGCCGGTTGGGACGGGGAGACGGTACGCCTGCTCGGCGAACCCGCCGACGCCCCGGACGCACCCGGCACCTTCTCCGGCCACCGGTTCGCCGGGTTCTCCCTGCTGCCCTGGCGGCGGGTCCGGGAGTTGACCTCCGAGCCGGGTGACCTGGTCCGGACGGTGTGGCGACCGGCGGAAGCGGCCGGCGAGTTGGAGGTGGTCACCTTCGAGGGCACCTTCCTCGACACCGGTACCCCGCGCGACTACCTGGCGGCGAACCTGCACGCCGCAGCCGGCGGCAACCTGGTCGCCGCCGGCGCGACGGTCGACGGCCGCTGTACCCGGGCGGTGATCGGCGCGGGCGCGGTGGTACACGGCGAGGTGACCGACGCGGTGGTGTGGCCGGGCGCGACGGTACGCCGGGGTGAGCGGCTGCACCGGGCGATCCGGGCCGGCGTCGACCTGACCGTTGCGGGGTAGATGGGGACGTCCTGATCCGGGCGTCCCGATCAGCCTCTAGCATGGGCCTCGACGTCGACGAGAGGAGTCCCTCGGTGATCACCGCGATCGTCATGATCGACTGCGCCACCGATTCGATCCCCGAGGTGGCCGAGACGCTGGCCGCCCTGCCCGGCGTCAGTGAGGTCTACTCCGTCGCCGGCCACGTGGACCTGATCGCGATGGTCCGGGTCCGCGAGTTCGAGCAGATCGCCCAGGTGATCGCGGGCCGCATCTCCAAGGTCCCCGGCGTGCTCAACACCGAGTCGCACATCGCGTTCCGCGCCTACTCGCAGCACGATCTGGAGGAGGCGTTCGCGATCGGCCTGGCCAGCGCCGACTGAACGGCACCGCCGCTGCAACGCGTGCTGCGCTGGACGGCACCGCCGTTTGAACGGGTACCCGCGGAACGGGTACGTCGCCAGCCCGCGCATCGCGGGCTGGCGACGTACCACCGGTGGATCAGCTACCGCTCGGGGTAGGCACCTCGGTCGAGGTACCACCCGGAGCCGGCGATTCGGTGGTGCCACCCGGGGCCGGCGTGGTGGTCGTACCACCCGGAGCCGGCGTGGTCGTACCACCCGGGCTCGGCGTGGCGCTACCGCTCACCTGCGGAACCGGGATGCCCAGGCTCTGGGCCAGGGCCACCAGCGCGTCGTAGTGCGCCTGGAGCACCGGCAGGGCGTCCTGCGCCAACTGGATCACCGACTGGTCGGAGCCCTGGGAGATCTCGGTCTGCACGGCCTGGATGGCCTGGACGTGACCCGCCAGCTCCGCGGTCACCCACTCGCGGTCGAACTCGGCACCGTTGACCTTGTTCAGCTGGTCGAGCACGGCCTGCTGGTCAGCGGTCGGCTTGTCGGGCAGCGTGATACCCAACTGCTGCGCCGTACTCTGCACCGACTGGTCCACCTGGGTGTGGTCGGTGGCGATCCGCTGTCCCAGATCCTTGACCTGCTGGTTCTGGCCCTTCTGCTGGGCCAGGTTACCGGCCTCGATCTCGGCCAGGTTGACCTGGTGGATCGCCTGCACGAACTGGGTGTCCTGGGTCGACGGCTGCACCGCCGCCTGTGCCGCTGCGGCTGGTGCCAGTCCCAACACCACCAGGGCCGCGAGCAGTCCCAGGCGTTTGATACCCAACATGCTTCCCCCCCTTTATTCGTTGGACCGCACGGATACCCGGCTGAGCCGGTTTAACCCCGGCGATCCACCCCGGTGGCCGGCAGGCGGCGGTGGGG
>NZ_WVUH01000282.1 GCF_017614955.1 Micromonospora echinofusca | reverse complement strand
ACGTCGCCCAGGAACTCAACGGCCGCCCACGACAGACGCTCGGCTGGGACAACCCAGCCGAGCGTCTGCGTGATCTACTGACAACCACATAAGCCATCAGGTGTTGCGACGACCCCCAGAAACCGCCTACCGAAAGCGATAAGAAGGGGCCCTTCCTTACACCTCAGCGTTGGACGAAGACCGCCACGCTCCGCGCCGGGACGGTGAACGTCCCGCTGCCCACGTCGAACGACGCGGTCCGGACCACCGGGTCGGCCGAGGTCTGCTGCACCGGGTGCAGGCTGACCGTCGCGCCCCGCAGGCCGGCCACGGTCTGGGTGGCCGCCTCGCCGGTGGCGTTGAAGACCACGGTCACCGACGTCCACTGCCGGTCCAGCCCACGACCGTCCAGCGTCATGGTCAGCACACCCGGGGTCTCACCGGTACCGGAGAGCGGGAAGGCGACCCGCTGCTGCACCTGCTCCGCAGTGTTCAGCCCGAACACCGGCGACGAGGCCCGGATCCGCAGCAACTCGGTGTAGCCGGCCTCGGTGGCGTCGACCGCCGCGCAGTCCGGCACCAGCTTCGGGTCGGCCAGCAGCGGCTTCGCGTACTGCCACTTGTCGGCGTTGTCCTGGGCTGGCGGCAGGCCGGCGCCGAAGCCGTTGCCGTCGGCGCAGTTCCAGCGGATCTGGTTGTACCAGTCGCCGCTGTTGTACGAGTTGCGGTCGAGGGACTTCGACCGCAGCCGCTCCGTACCGGCGGTGACGAAGCCACTGCCCTGCCCCATGATCACGGTCGACAGGGCGAGTACCTGCATCCGGGACCGGTCCGCCGCCGGGGTGTCGGCGGGCAGCTTGTACGCCAGCGCGTCGTACAGGATCTCGTTGTCGTGCGCGTCGACGTAGGTGACCGCCTCACCGGGCGCGGCGGTGTAGCCGGCCGGTGCGCCGTTGTAGTCGACCTGCGCCCCGGTCACCTGCTGCCCGGCCGAGTTGACGAACCGGTAGCCGGCGAGGTTGCCGGTCAACCCGACCTTGATCAGGTCGTGCTGGTGCAACAGCCGGGCCCGCTGCTGGTCGGCGGTGCCGTTGACCGGGTCACCGTTGGGGTCGGTGAACAGGCCGGAGGCGAAGCCCTGGATGCGCGGGTTGCCGTCGAACGGGCCGCCACCCCGGACCGCGTCCCGCAGCCGGTCGTTGAAGGTGCCGATCCCGGTGCCGGCCATGTTGCCCTGGGTGGCCTGCTCGAACCGGGCGTCGTTGGCGACCTCGCCGAAGTTCCAGCCCTCGCCGTAGAGCAGGATCGACCTGCCGTCGACCCCGTCCCGGCCGAGGGTCAGCTTGTCCAGCGCGGCCCGGACGGCCAGGATGTTCGCCTTCGGGTGGTGGCCCATCAGGTCGAACCGGAACCCGTCCACCTTGTACGCCTTCGCCCAGGTGACCAGCGAGTCGACGACCAGCTTGCCCATCATGGCGTGCTCGGGGGCGGTGTTGGCGCAGCAGGTGGAGGTGGCCACGCTGCCGTCGTCGAGCAGCCGGTGGTAGTACCCGGGCACGATCTGGTCGAGCACCGACTTGGCATCCGTACCGGCGGCCGAGGTGTGGTTGTAGACCACGTCCATGACCACCCGCATGCCGGCGGCGTTGACCCCGGCGACCATCCGCCGGAACTCCTCGGTCCGCGCCGCCCCGTCCGGGTCGACGGCGTACCCGCCCTCCGGCACGGTGTAGTGCAGCGGGTCGTACCCCCAGTTGTAGCCGTCGGTGTCGCGGACCGCCTCGATGCACTTCTGCTGCTCGTCCGAGTCCGGCGGCAGCGCGGCCAGGTCGCAGGCCGGCTGCTGCTGGTCGGCCCGCCGCTCCGGGATGGTGGCGAAGTCGAACGCGGGCAGCAGGTGCAGGTGGGTGACCCCGGCGTCGCCGAGCTTGCGCAGGTGCCGCATGCCGGCGGTACCGGGGTCGGTGAAGGCGAGGTAGGTGCCCCGCTTCCCCGCCGGCACGGTGCTGTCGGCGATGGAGAAGTCCCGGACCGACACCTCCTGGATCTGCACCTTCGACGACGGCACGGCCGCCGGCTTGCGCAGCTTCGACCAGCCCCTCGGCGCGAGGTCGGCGTCGGTGAGGTCGACGAGCTGGCTGTGCGTGGAGTCGGCGGCCAGGGCCACCGAGTACGGGTCGGTCACCGAGGCGGTGACCATCCGCTGCGCGGCCGGCTGCCAGGCTTCCACCTGGTACCGGTAGTACTTCCCGACCCAGTTCTTCGCGCCCTGGACGGTCCACACGCCGGTCCGGTCCGACCGTTGCATGGTCACGGTCCGGGGCGCGGCGGTGGGCGTGTCGAACAGTTGCAGCGTCACCTTCCGGGCGGTGGGTGCCCACAGGGCCAGCGACGGTCGTCCCCGGTCGAAGGTGGGGCCGAGTTTCGCCTTCGTCGCGGCGGCGTAGACGTCGTCGAGCACACCGGGGATCTGCACGCCGGTGGCGGCGAGCAACTTGCCGGTGTGGTCGCGTTCGGTCACCAGGAGCTGCCCGCGCAGCGCGGCCGGCACCCGACCGAGGTCACCCTTGTCGAGGGTGAAGGTGCGGTACGCCCACAGGTGCGGGAAGACCGCGCGCTGGGCCTCGGTGAGCCCGTTGGCCTGCGCCCGCAACGGCAGCGAGGTGTACGTCCCGGACAGCTCGCCGTCGACCACGGTCACCCCGCCGGCGGGTGCGGTGACCAGGTCGTACCGCTTGCCGTCGGTCGGGCCGGTGGCCCAGGCGACGGTGGACCGGTCGATCCAGTGCGCCTTCTGCTTGGTGATGTCGGTGTCGCCCCTGCCCTCGGTGACGGCGACCGGCAGCAGCCGGCCCGGGGTACCGGCGAGCAGCCAGACCTGGCGGCCGGCGGTGGCGAAGTCCAGCCGCTGGTCGGTCGGCAGGTCCTTCTCGTCCCCACGGTGGATGATGTAGCTCAGCCCGGTCGCCCCGGCGGCCAGCGGCACCCGGAAGGTGACGCCGAAGGCGTCCCGGGCGGCGGGGGCCAGCGGCGCGGACCATTCGGTGGGGTTGGCGGCACCGTCCCAGACGTGCAGCCCCCAGCCGTCGTAGTTGCCGTCGGCCCGGCGGTAGTGCAGCACGGCGGTGCCCTCCTCGACCGGCGGCTCCGGTTCACCGGTGGCCGCCTGCCGGGTCGGGTAGATCGCCGGGTCGCCCTGCTTGACCCAGATCTCGCCGGTCTGCGTGACGTCGATGGTCCGGTCGTTCTCGACGTCCTTGACCCCGTCCTTGCTCACCACCAGGAAGCCGACCGACCTGGCGCCCGGCTTGAGCTTCACCCAGGCGAACCGGCCGAAGGAGTCCTCACCGGCGAACGGCTGCCCGTTGGGCCAGGTGGTCTGGTACGCCGGGTCGATGTCGCCCCAGGTGTAGAGACCCCAGTCGTCGTACCCGCCGGCCGGGCGCTGGTAGTGCACCACCGCCCACTCCCGGGAGCTGGCCTGCTCGGGGGTGGCCACGGTGATGGTGGACCGGGTGCTCGCGGTGCGTCCCCTGCTGTCGCGCACCACTGCCTTGTACTCCACCCGGGTGCCGGCCGCCAACCCGGCCAGGTCGTGGTGCACCGTGTACGGGGCCCGGTCGGCGCTGCCGAGCAGGGTCCACTTGCCGCCTGCGACCCGGGCGGCCATGGTGACGGTGGCCAGCGGGTCCCCGGTCACCTGGGCGGTGACCGCGGCGCGGGTCGCCACCGCGGCGTCCGGGGCGGGGTCGGTGATCCGGACCGTGGGGGCGGCGGCCGGTACGGCGACCGGCGTGCCGGCGGCGTGCACCACGGCCGACAGCGGCGGCACGGTCAGGGTCAGCTTGCCGTCGGCACCGGCGGTACCGGTGGCGGCGCCGCCGTAGATGCCGGCGAAGGTCGCCCCGGCGGACCAGGTGTCCACGGTGACGGTCTGCGCGGTGGCCGCGTTGTTGACCGCGACCAGGTACTCGGTGCGGCTGACCGGGTCGATCCGGGAGAAGGCGAAGACCCCGGCACCGTCGGCCGCGTACCGGGTCACCTGGACGCCGTCGCGCAGCGCCGGGTGTGCCTTGCGCAGCGCCCCCAGGTCGGCGATCGTCCGGTAGAGCGGGTGGCTGCGGTCGTACTGGTCACTGGCGTGGGTCCGGTCGGTGCCGAGCAGGTCGTCGTCGAGGTAGTCGGGCACCTTCGAGGCGAACATGTCCTGCCGGGCGTCCTTGTCCCCGCCGGGGCCGGTGAAGCCCTGCTCGTCGCCGGAGTACACCACCGGCTGTCCCCGGGTGAGGAACATCAGCTCGTGGGCGAGCTGGCTGCGCCGCAGGTGGCTGGCCGGGTCGGTGCCCCCGCCGGCGACGAACGAGCCGATCCGGCCCATGTCGTGGTTGCCGAGGAAGGTGGGCAGCCGGTCGGCCCCGGTGTCCCGGGCGGCGTAGAGGCTGTCCCTGGCGTACACCTCGGCGAGGGCCTGGGCGGAGCCGTTCCCGGCGGTGTAGCCCCGGGCGGCCTCCTGGAAGGCGAAGTCGAGGGTGGCGGGCAGCCCGCCGCGCCGTACGTAGGTGGAGGTGACCTCCTGGTCGGCGCTGTAGACCTCACCGAACATGAAGAAGTCCGGCTTGCCGGCCTTGTCGGCGGCGGCCTCGATGCCGTTCGCGAACTGCGGCCAGAACTCCAGGTTGGAGTGCTTGACGGTGTCCAGCCGGAAGCCGTCGACGCCGGTCTTCTGCACCCAGTCGGCGTAGATCTTCGTCATGCCCCGGACCACCTCGGGGCGCTCGGTCCACAGGTCGTCGAGGCCGAAGAAGTCGCCGTACTCGCTGTTCTCCCCGGCGAAGGTGGAGTCGCCCCGGTTGTGGTACATGGTCGGGTCGTTCAGCCAGGCCGGCACCTTGACCGTCTTGTCCGCGTCGGTGGCGAAGGTCGGCGTGTACGGGAAGGACTTCGTGTTCACCTCGGGGAACCGCCGGCTGCCGTCGGCGTAGTTGCGGTCCTCGAACGGCCGGCCCTGCGCGTCCCGGTACGGCGCGGTAGCTTTGTCCACGTAGGAGTACTTGTTCTCGGCGTACCTGATGACGTCGGCGGTGTGGTTGACGATGATGTCGAGGTAGATCTTGATACCCCGCCGGTGGGCCAGGTCGGTCAGCTTCTTCAGGTCCTCCTTGGTCCCGAAGTGCGGGTCGACCTGGGTGAAGTCGGTGATCCAGTAGCCGTGGTAGCCGGCCGAGACGTCCGACCCGGTGCCCTGCACCGGCTTGTTCTTGAAGATCGGGGCGAGCCAGATGGCGGTGGTACCGAGGCCCTCGATGTAGTCGAGCCGGTCGATCAGGCCCTTGAGGTCACCACCGTGGTAGAAGCCCTTGTCCTTGGGGTCGAGGCCGGTGGCGAGCCGGTCGCCGGTGAGGCCACCGGCGTCGTTGCGGGGGTCGCCGTTGGCGAAGCGGTCGGGCAGCACGAAGTAGAACTGCTCGGCCCGCTCGCGCTTGCCGGCGGCCCGGGCCAGGACCTCGGCCGACGGTTCGGCCGACCACTGGACGGTACCGGTGGGGGTCGGCGCGCCGCTGGCCCGACCGTCGAACTGGTGGACGGCGACGGGGACGCCGATCAGGGAGAGGGTGAGCAGGGAAACGAAGGCAAGCAGGGTGGTACGCGATCTCGGCGGGGGTTTCATCGACGGCCTTCCTGTGGTCGTTGATTCGCCCGCACGCTAGCCCTTGCCGAAACATTCTGCAATAGCTTGCAAACCGAGTCGCAACAAAGGCAGAACCTTGCGCAAGGGGAGAGTGGACGAAGTGTCGCGACGGCAGCCGGCAGCGCCGTGCCGTCGCTCGCCAGCAGTGGAATCGCGTCAGGCGACGGCGCAGGCCACGCCGTTGACGGTGCAGCCGGTGGGCCGGTCGGTCGAGCCGGACCGGTGGAAGTGCATCCGCAGGTAGGCGGTCTGCCCCGGCCCGAGCGGCGCCCCGCTCGTGAAGACGTACGCCGAGCCGGAACGGCTGGCGGCAGCCTGGGCGGCCGACTCCACCCAGTGGGTCCGCAGCCGGTCCACCTCTTTCGGGAAGGTCAACCGGACCGACCAGTTCTGCGCGGTGGTCGAGGTGTTCACCACCCGGACCTCACCGATGAACGAGTCCCGGTAGCTTTCCAGCACCCGGTACCGGCCGGTCATCGCTGCCGTCGACGGTGCCGGCGGCGAGAGGAGCGTGCCCGGCGTCGCGCTCCGCGACGGCGTACCGGAAGCCGTCGGCCTGGGGGTCGACGACCGGGACGGGGACACCGACGGCCGCGCGGAGGTGCGGCCCGGGGTCGGGCTGGCACTGCCGTCGACCCGGGGACCGTTGGTCGTCAACCGCCCGTCGTCGGCCGGCAGGGTGGGCGGCGGTGCGGCGTCCACGGCCAACCCGTCGAACGGGCGCCGGTCACCTCGCACGGCGCCCACCGCGAGTACCAGAAGCACGACCATCGTGCCCACCCCGAGCATGACCACGATCCACGGTGCGGCGGCGATGACCCCGGAAGCCCCCCGGCCGGCACGTCTGCTGGTCATCGGTTTCCTTCCGTGGATACTCGGGCCTTCAGGCCGGAGAGGAAACGGAGCCCCTGCGGTGCAGAGCAGAGAAAGCCGATCCGCCGCCAGGGCGGACCGGCGTCCACCCGCGTGGCACCGCGGGGCTCACCGGCCAGCTGGCTAGCCTGTGAGCCGTGGCCAGGGCGGTGAAGCGGCCGTTCAGGTACCGCTTCTACCCGACCGCCGGGCAGGCTGCCGAGCTCGCCCGTACGTTCGGCTGTGTGCGGCTGGTCTACAACATGGCGTTGCAGGCACGCAAGCTGTGCTCGGTGTGTGGCGCGCTCGCACAGCGGATGCCGCTGACCGTCCGGACGTGGACCTGCCGATGCGGCACCGCCCACGACCGGGACGTCAACGCGGCCCGCACCATTCTCGCGGAGGGGCTCTCCGTGATTGCCTGTGGAGGCGGTGTAAGACCTCAACGAGAGTCCTCTCGGACGGCGCGGTCGTCGGCGAAGCAGGAAAACCCGAGGGCGACCACGGGAACCCCCGTCCGCTAGTGACGGGGAGGATGTCAACCGTCTCCCTCGTCGAACCGCCCGGAGCGCCTCAATGGCCGACCGGGAGCCTAACGGCCGGCCGGCGATCCGGCAGCCCGCAAAACGGTCGCCTTTGGCTGCCCGGTTGCCGTTCAATCTCGCCATGGACACATCCGGGCTGCCCCGCACGCCGACCCTGGTACCACCCACCCCGCAGGTACACGCCTCGTTCCTCGCCGCAATGGCCGAGTTCCGGGCCGAGGGGCGGGGTGACCGGCAGGACCACACCATGGTCGGGCGGGAGATCCGCGAACACTGCGCGACCTGGCACACCCCGGCAGGCTTCGACGAGTTCGTCCGCGAGCTACGGTCCCAGGCCCGGGAGGAGACGCCGCGCCCGGCGGGCTTCGTGCCGTCGACCACACTGTGGTGGGTCGCCGGTCCGGTCTATCTCGGCCGGATCGCGGTACGGCACCGGCTCAACCAGTCGCTGCGGGAGCTCGGCGGGCACATCGGGTACGACGTCCGGCCCACCGCCCGGCGACGCGGGCACGCCACCGCGATGCTGCGGGCGGTACTGCCGGTGGCCCGCGACCTCGGCATCACCTCGGCGCTGGTCACCTGCGACGTGGACAATGTCGCCTCCCGTCGGGTCATCGAGGCCAACGGTGGCGTGTTGGAGGACCAGCGCGGCGACAAGCTCCGTTTCTGGGTCCCCACCGGAGCCTGACGGGCGGGTCAGCCGGTCCGGACGACCGTGCAGATCACCGGCCCCTCCTCGGTGCCGCGCAGCAGGTACCGGTAGCACTCGCCCGGTACCGCGCCGCCCTGGCTGTCCAGGAACTCCCACTCCACCTCGACCATGGTGAGCAGCGCGGAGAACTGCTGCACGTCGCGGATCTGGGCGTTCGCGGCGACCAGTTCGCGTTCGGTGTAGTCCGGTGCGGCGCCCACGAAGGAGAGCGCCACGGCGGCCGGGGTGGTGAACGAGAAGCTGTAGGTGTCCGCGACGACCAGGCCGGGCAGCGCGTAGCAGGCGGCGATGGCCGGTACGTCGGCGGTCGTCAGCGCGACGCCGTACCGGTCGAAGAAGTCGGTCAGCGTGGCGAGATCGGTGGAGGTGTTCACGCCGCCAGGATTTCCGGGCCACGATCCCGGCAAACCTCTCCGGGTCTCACCGGGGCGGAATCCGCACCTGGATCTCGTCGCCGAGCCGGGCACCTCCGAGCAGATCGAGGTCGTCGCCACTCCAGAACCGCCCGGGGTCGTACCAGTTGGGCCGGCGGCCGGCGGGCAGCAGCCCCATCGCCTGGTACGTCACCGCGACGACCTCGGCGCAGTACGCCGTCTCCAGCGCCCGGTCGCGTACCCCGACTCCCCGGCCCTCCCCGGCGGTGTCCCCGGCCCGGGCGGGCTCGGCCGCCCCGGCGACCGTCGTCCCGGTACCGGCCGGCCCGGCGTCCGTCGTGCCGACGTCAGCCGTCCTGGTGTCAGCTGTGCCGGCGTCCGTCGTGCTGCGGCGCAGTCCGGGCAGGCGGATGGCGGGCACCCGCCCCCGGGCCCAGCTCCAGGCGAGCTGGGCGGTGGACGGGAACGGCGTACCGTCCAGCCGGGCGACCGTCCGCAGCACCGCGTCCTCCATGTCCCGGTCGGCCGGCGGTTCGAGCTGCCGCAGCCAGGCCCGCTGGCCGTACCGGTTGGCCCAGACGCAGACCGCGTCGCGCAGGTCGTGCAGCTGCACGCCGCGCTGGTGGGTACCGGTCCACAGGTCCGGCAACGACCGGCCCAGCTCGGCGTGCCACATCAGCGGTGGCATGTCGTCGAGCACCACCGCCATGCCCACGTGGTTGACCGGACTGTTGGTGGTGAGCTGGATGGCCCGGTCCGGCACGCTGCGGCCCCGGAAGATCCAGACATCTCCGGTACGCGTCAACTCCACGGCCTCGTCCAGGCTGATGCTCATGACGCCCTACCCTAGGCGGATGCGGCAGCGGATGCAGTGGTGGAAGATTCTCGGGCTGGCCGGCGTGGTCGGGGTGGCGGCCACCGGGGTCGCGGTGGCGCGGGCGGAGCGGCGGCGCCGGGCGTACACGCCGGAGGAGATCCGGGACCGGCTGCGCCAGCGGCACGCCGAGGCGACCGGCCCGGAGGCACCGGCCACCCCGGACTGACCCGACGGCCGGTCGGCCGACCGGGGCCGTCAGCGGATCCGGTCGACCGGCCCGGGTGGGGGCGGTCAGCGGCTCCGGTCGACCGCCTCGTCGACCGCTTCCGGGGTACGCCCGACCAGTGCGCCGCCGTCGTCGAGGAGCAGGATCGGCCGCTGGATCAGCTCCGGGGCGGCCACCATGGCGGCGATCCAGCGGGGCTCGCTCGCCTCGTCGCGGGGCCAGTCGGCCATGCCCTGCGCCACGGCGGCGGGCTCCTGCGTCCGGCAGATGTCCCAGGCGTGGGCGCCGAGTCGGCGCAGCACCCCGGTCAGTTCCTCGGCGCTGGGCGGGGCGTCGAGGTACGCCCGCAGCCGGTACGGCACCCGGGCGGCGTCCAGGGTGGACCGGGCTCCGACGCACTTCGAGCAGGACGGGTTGTACCAGATCTCCATGCCC
>NZ_WVUH01000281.1 GCF_017614955.1 Micromonospora echinofusca | reverse complement strand
GGCGACCCTGGTCCGGGCAGGAACGGTAGCAGTCGTTCGTAGACGTCGTACGCGTCGCGGGGGCGCTGCTCGGGCACCTTGGCGGTGAGCTGGAGCACCAACTGTTCCAGAGTGTCCGGTACGTCGGGGCGTACCGCGCGCAGCGGGGTGGGTGGTTCGTAGACGTGCTGCCGCATCAGCTCGAATTCGGGGCCGCCGTCGAAGACAGTTTTGCCGACGAGCAGTTCGTGCAGGACGCAGCCGAGGGCGTACAGGTCGGTCTGTGGGGTGATCTGGGCGCCCTGGATCTGTTCCGGTGACATGTAGTGGTGGGTGCCGACCATGCCGCCGGTGCCGGTGAGGCGGGTGACGTCGGTGCGCAGGATCGCGGCTATGCCGAAGTCGAGCACCTTGACCGCACCGGAGTCGGAGATCAGGACGTTGTCGGGTTTGAGGTCGCGGTGGACGACGGGGATGGCGTGGGCGTGGGAGAGGACGGTGCAGATCTGGGCTGCGATCGCCGCCGCCCATTCGACGGGCAGCGGGTGGAGCTGGCTGATGTAGGCGCGCAGCGAGGTGCCGCGTACGTACTCCATGACCAGGTAGAGGCGGTCGTAGGAGGTGTCGAGGACCGCGTCGTACACCTGGGGGACGCCGTGGTGTTGGATGCGGGCGGTGACGCGGGCCTCGCGTCGGAAGCGTTTGGCGAACTCCTCGGCCTGTTCGGCGGAGGAGATGACGTCGGGGCGGATGAGTTTGACGGCGACCTCACGGTCGAGGACGGCGTCGTACCCGCGCCAGACCTGTCCCATGCCGCCGGAGCGGATCTCGTCGACCAGCTCGTACCGGCCGGCGATCGGCTCTGCCCGCACTCTCCGGTGTCCCCTTTCCGATGATGTATGACGGCTGGGTCAGGCGACGTCGTCGACGACGCCTTCCTGTCGGCGGATCATCTGCCATGCGGCGCTGCGGGCGCTGCGGTTCAGTGAGCTGCGGAAGTTCTGCTGCGGGTCGAAGTACTTGCGTCCCAGTTCGGCGGTGCTGTCGAAGTGGTCCATCATCTTGTCCTCGAAGACCGGGTCGAAGACGTGGCCGAAGTTCTCCTCGTCGTTGGCGACGGCGGCCAGCCGGACCTTCGGGTCGGCGAGCGCCTCGTTGAAGGGTTTGATGACGTCCTGCTCGGTGAACTCGGTGCCGTACTTCTGGTTGAACCGTTCGATGAGCTCCGACAGCAGGGACTTCTCCGGCTCCTTCGCGCCGCCCGATCCGTCGCCGAAGCCTTTCATGTCGGTCGGCCCGTCGGGGACGAGGCTGACGTCGTGCTCGCCGGTCTTCTCGACCCGCAGGTGGCTGAGGTCGACCTCGCCGATGTCCACGCCACCGTCCTGGCGGCGGGGCAGTCGGTTGAGCAGGTGCCGTCCGTAGAGGTAGAGCCGTTCCAGGTCCGCGTCGGCGTACGGGACGATGGCCGAGAGGAAACTGTACTTGCGGACGTAGTCGTTCAGGTCGGCCCGGAACGTCTCGGCCGTCTCCTGGTCTTCCTCCTCCTCGCTGTCGAGCAGCGCGGTGAACCGGGCGACCGCCGGCTCCAGGTGCCGGTACAGCTCGGCGTGCAGCTTCTCCCACTTTGCGGCGCTGCCGGCGGCTTCCTCGTCGGCGGCCAGCCAGGCTGCCGCGAAGGCGAGCATCTCCTCGTCGACCAGCAGCGCCGCGGCCATCACCCGGCTCTGCGCGGTGTAGAGCAGGTTGGGGTCCGAGGGCAGGGTGGCGGCTTCTTCGAAGTACGGGCGGAAGGACTCCTTGATGTCCTCGGCGTCGTTGACGAAGTCCAGCACCGCCAGGTCGGACTGGCTCTTGCGGTCGGCCGTGCGGTTGAGCCGGGACAGGGTCTGCACGGCGGCGATCCCGGTCAACGTCTTGTTGACGTACATCGTGGTCAACAGCGGCTGGTCGAAGCCGGTCTGGTACTTCTCGGCCACGACCAGGATGCGGTACTCGGGCTGCCCGGGGCCGCCGGCCTGAGCGGACCTGTCGTCGGCCCGGGTGTAGGCGAACGCCTTCGGCAGCGCGCTCTCCGCCAGGCCGCCGTTCTCCTTCGACTCGGTGATCTCCTCACCCTCGTAGGTGAGGGTGCCCGAGAAGGCGACCAGGACACCCGGGTCGGGGTAGCCGAGGTCGCCGAGGTACTTCTTGATCGACCGGGCCATCTGGACGGCCTGCGGTCGACCGGCGGTGACCACCATGGCCTTCGCCCGGCCGCCGAGCCGCCCGGCGGTGTGGGACCGGAAGTGTTCGACGATCACCTGCGCGTGCTGGGCGACGGTCGAGTCGTGGGTCAGGGCGTACCGGGCCAGCAGCGGGTTCGCCTTGGTCGGGTCGACCTTCCGCTCGTCGGGGTTGCCGTTGACGAGTTTCCAGTACGTGTTGTAGGTGACGTAGTTGCGCAGCGGGTCGAGGATGAAGCCTTCCTCGATGGCCTGCCGCATCGAGTACGTGTGGAACGGGTGGTACTTCCCGTCCCCGCCCAGCGTGCCGAACCCTTCGAGGGTCTTGTGTTTCGGCGTGGCGGTGAACGCGAAGTAGGACAGGTTCGCCGCCCGCTGCCGCCTGCGCGCGTTGCCCTTCAACCGTGCCTCGACGTCGGGCTGTGCCGGCGCGCTGGTCGCGCCCGGGTCGTCGGAGTCCGCGTCCAGGCCCAGGTCACGCAGTACTTCCCGGACCGAGCCGGCGGCCTCGCCGGACTGCGACGAGTGCGCCTCGTCGATGACGATCGCGAACCGCCGGCCCCGGATCTCGGTCGGGTTGCCCTTGAGGTAGTCCCGCAGAGCCGGGAAGGTGTGCAGCGTGACGGTGACGATCTTGCCCGTCTCGCGGGACAGCGCCCGGGCGAGCTGCTCGGACTTCGCCCCCTGGTTCTCGTCGATCTTCACCACCAGCCCGGCGGTCTGCTCGAAGCTGCCGACCGTCTCGCGTAGCTGGGCGTCGAGGTTCCGCCGGTCGGTGATGATGATGACCTTGTCGAAGACGGGGGAGCCCGGCGCCAGCCCGGCCCGGACCGCGTCCGGGTCCAGGTCGGCCACGTCGCCGGGCGTGTGCAGCGACGACAGCCGGTGGGCGAGCCAGGCGATGGTGTTCGACTTGCCGGACCCCGCCGACGCCATGACCAGGTAGTGGTGCCCGGCGCCGTGCCGCGCGGCGTGCGCCGTCAACTGCTTGACGACATGCCACTGGTGGTAGCGGGGGAAGATCAGGGACCTCCGGGTACGCCCGTCCGCGCCCCGCTCCCTGCTCAGGTGGACGAAGCGTTCCAGCAGGTCCAGCCAGTTGTCCCGCTGCCAGATCTCCTCCCACAGGTAGGAGGTGGCGTACTTGCCGAACCCGGTGGCCGGCGGGTTGCCCTTGCCGCCCGGCCGCCCCGGGCCCGCCGAGCCGGTGTTGAACGGCAGGAACCGGGTCGGTCTGCCGCGTAGCTGGGTGGTGACGAAGACCAGGTCCGGGTCCACCGCGAAGTTGGCCACCACCCGCCGCGAGAAGATCAGCTCCGTCGGGTCCCGCTCGGTCCGGTACTGCTCCTTGGCGTCCTCAACACCCGAGCCGGTCAGCGGGTTCTTCAACTCCGCCGTGGCCACCGGGATGCCGTTGAGGAACAGGGTGAGGTCGAGCCGGTTGCCCCGGTCGGCCTGCTTGGTGGCGTACGCCAACTCCCGCACGACCGTCAGCCGGTTGCGCCGGTAGTCGGCGAGGATCTCGTCGGACGCCACGAACGACGGCTTGAAGTACGCGACCCGGAACCGTAGACCCTGAATCTTGAATCCCTTGCGGAGCACGTCGAGCAGCCCGTCGTCGGTGATCGCCCGATCGAGCCGTTTGACAAAGTCGCGTCGGGTGGCGTCCCGGTCGCCGCCGTAGTAGGCGGACAGCTCGGCCCACTCGGCGGCCTGGGCGGCGTCGACGAACGCGAAGAGCTGGCGGGTGTCCAGGCCGAGATCCGGGCGGTAGTCGGCGGCGTTGCCGAGCTCCCAGCCACCGGCGACGAGAGCAGCGACGATCGCGTCACCGAACACCGACTCGTGATGCACCGCCATGTCGCCTCCCCAACAACGGATGCCCGGCCGCATCCACCGAGGAGCCTACTGAAAGGGCGAAGTAATTGCGCTCAGCGGTATTGGGGTTGGCTGCCTTGCGGGTTTGCCGGCACGACGTCGAGCTGCGAATCGGCGAGGAGCGCGTCAATTGCGGCCTGCTCGGCACCGATACCGGCCCAGTGCGGGTCGACGTCACTGGCGAGACACCAGCGGTGGTCCGCCGGCCAGACGAACGCCGGCGGTGCGATGTTCTGCCCCGCCCCCAGGTCCGTTTCCCAGGCGTCGATGTCGCCGAGCGCACCGCGAAGCAGGGCGTAGCGGCGGTGCGGTAGCTCGACCAGCGGACCGCGCTGCACCTGTGGTGGCAGCGGGGCGTCGGAATACCCCTCCCACAGGCAGAAATAGCATTCCTGCGGGGTGGACGTGAACGCCGCGAGTAGGCGCAGTGCCCGTCGTGTCTGCTCGACGTCCGACGGATGCTCGGTCGGCACGTCGGCGTCCGTTTCACTCTGGCCCGGTCCGGTAGGGTCCGGGATGAAGCGAAGCCGCGCGTACGCCTCGAAGCCGGCAGGCCCGAAGGTGATCAACTGCCCGGCGGGCGTATCCGACCGGACGAGCCAGTCAGCGGCGTTCGTCTCCCGGCAATAACTGAGTGTCATATCGCCACCATTAGTCCAGTGTCCAGTCCCTCAGGTGCACGCCGAATGGCGTCAGGACAAAGACGACGCCGGTCAGCATCAGAAGAGTCGTTGCGACGAGCCATCGTCGCTGACCGGCAGCCAAATTTTCACGTTGCCTCACCAGCAGTATCGCGCCAACGGCACCCGCTGCCGCGAAGATTGGCCAACCCAGCATCGTGACGACGTAACCAGGCAGTCCCAGTAGCCAGCCCGGTACGACCCACGACCACGTGGGCGGATACGGCCGAGGACTCCATGCGTAGGGAACGATGGACGCAGCCGCGTAGGAGACCAGCAGATACACCTGCGAGCCCGCAACCCAGGCGCCGGCTCTCGGCGATCCCGGAAGCCGATCGTCACCTGATGGCGGCCTCGCATGGTGGTCCATCTGCATCACGATCCTGAAAACCTCTCCCGGCTGTGGTGTCGATGAGATAGGCGGCGCGGTGTTCGGCGTGAAGGCCGACGTCAGGCGGCCTGACTGGTGGTGTGCCGACGGATGTCCTGATTCTGCACCAAAGCTGTCGCTCCGACTCTCGCGCGGATCGATAGATTCAAGGTTGCACCCCACAGCGTCCACGATGGCGGCTTCCCTCGGAGATCCCCATGAACGAGCCTGATCCCCGCGCGTCGCGGCGTGGCGATCAACCGGTGACGAACGCCGATGCCCCAGCGCGGCTGTTACGGCGCGACCGCATCATCGGCCGAGTGATCGTGGCCGCAGTGCTGGTGGTGCCGACGACGATTGCGGTCACGACAAGTCGATGGTGGGGCTGCAACTTCACTCCCGGCGACCAGGCTGCTGCGGTGGCGGCATACCAGAAAGACCCGGCATTCTCGCTTGCTCCGCCTGGCGGCCGCCTGGTCGAGGAGAAGTCCCAAACACGTGCATGTGACTACCGGTCGGGTTCGTGGGCACGGGAAGAGTCGGCAGGGCCGGAGTTCGCGACTGTCTGGCGCCAATATGCCGTGGATCGGAAGTATGCGATGGACGAACTCGTCGTCCTCGTCGGCCCGGACGTCGAGGCGGCTGGCTGGCATCCCACGATCCAACCGGGCAGCGTCTTCCTGCGGTACTGCAAAGAGATCAACAAGATGAGCGCGCGGTTGGAGGTGAGCAGCATCGCCGACGGCGGCCCCGACCGCACCGCCTCTTTCACCGTCCGCATCGAAGGTCGACCGAACAACGCGGACTGCGATAGATCTTGAAGGCCGCTTTCGCCCTACCTTGCACGTTTTCGGGCCGTGTCGACACTTGGTGGCGAACTCCGGCCGATGCTCCCTCCGGTGGACACGGACTCACTCGTCCAGATCGACGGTCGGACGGGGGCGGAGTCGGGCGTGGAAGCGGCGGTGAGGGTGACGGTGGTTCCAGAGACGGCAGCGGACCGCTGGTGACGCAACTCGGTCGGCAGCACCGCCAGCGCGATCAGCGCGCCGAGTAGGCCCGTCGCGGCGAAGCCCCAGGCCGGTGCGGAGGCATCGATCACCGCCCCGGTCAGCGGAGCGCCGATCGCCACCCCCACCACCATGGCAGAGCCGTGCAGGCCCATCGCCTCACCCCGCACGCTCGTCGGCACCAGCCGGCTCACCGCGTCAGCAGTCGCCGCTATGGTCGGCGCGGTGAGCGCCCCGGATGGCAGCAGCACCAGGGCCAGCAGCCACCACTCGCCGCTGCCCAGGCCGACCGGAATGGTGACCAGACCAAGGACAACGGTGAGGATCAGCGACGGCATCGGGCGGGACAGCGCGCCGTAGGTGAAGCCGCCGACCAGCGAGTACGAGGCCCAGAGCGCCAGCACCACGCCGGTCCAGTCGACCTGACCGGCGTCACGCAGTACCGCCACCACCGCCACATCGGTGCCGGCGATTACCAGCGTGCTGGCCGCGCCACCGGCGAGCAGCCCGATCAGCCGGGGGGTCAGCCACTGCCGGCGGGGCAACGGCTGTACCGGCGTCGTCTCCTCGTCCCGTGCCCGGGTCGGCGGGTCGAGCACCAGCAGGATGAGTCCGGCCAGCACGGTGCCGCCGCCGACGCCGTACATGGTCAGGGTGGGCGAGAAACTGGTGGCCAGGGCCACCGCCCCCGCCGGCCCGACCATGAAGCTCAGTTCGACCGACATTGAGTCCAGCGCGTACGCCTGACGGCGTTGGGGCGGCGGGACCAGCGCGGCGATCGACTGCCGGACCACCGAGAAGACCGGCAGCGTGAGCAACCCGCCGACGAAAGCGGCGCCCAGTAGCACCGGGTACGGCAGGACCGGCGCCGTCACCCAGAACAGCGCCGAGACTGCCGTGGTCAGCAGCAGCATCGGCCGTATGCCACGCCGATCGACCAGCCGGCCGAGCAGTGGTGCGCCGAGCGCCGAACCGGCCGTCATCGCGGCTCCGACCAGTCCGGCGGCGAAGTACCGGTGGCCCAGATCGAGTACGTGCAGCGTCATCACCACCGCGGTGGCCGCCACTGGCACCCGGGCCAGGATCGCGACCAACAGCAGGGGCCGCAACCCCGGCAGCGCGAGTGCGTCCCGGTAGGGCCTCAGATCCAACACGGTCCGTACCCTCCGGGCGGTCCTGATCTGAGCCGGGCGGTCCCGGGATCCGGCTCCGGCGGGGTTGCCGTGCGCAACGTGTGATCGATCATCGGTCCAAGGTGATCCAGTAGCGCCGCACGGGACCGTTCTCGGTGTCGCGAATGCCCTCAAGGACGCCACCGTTGCGTTCGATCGTCCGGGCCGACGCGATGTTGTCGGCCAGGCAGGGGATGAGGACGCGATCCAGGCCCAGGGCGACGCGAGCCTCCTTGAGCATCTCGCCGAGTGCCCAGCTCGCCAGTCCTCGGCGGCGTGCGGATGGCCGGACGCCGTAGCCGATCTGGCCGATCTCGTCGTCGAACCAGTGCCGCAGTGCGATTCCCCCGAGTATGTGACCGTTCTCGACGATCCACCGGGGTGAGCCGTGCCGTTCGTCCGGGCACGGGTCGCCGGCCGGATGGGTCAGCCGGACCCGCTCGTGCACCCAGGCGGCGAAGCCTTCGGGCGAGTCCACGTCGTCATCGGCCCCCAGGCCGAAGCCGTCCTCGTGGAGGCCAGGGCCCCAGTCGTCGCGGCATTCCAGGAACGCGGCGTGCAGGCGGATGGTTGGCAGGATCAACTCGGGCATGCGGTCACGGTATTGAAAGCCGGACCGCTGAACGAGCCGCTTCTTCTCAGCATCGATCACCCCCAGAAGCCTGTTGAGCTCCACAAAGGCCCACGCGCTTCGGGAGCTACCAGCGGGCGCCCTGGGGCGCTGCATCGCGATGTCAGCCAGGTCGAAGACGCAACTCGGGTCGGGGAGCACAAGGAACGCAGCAAGCCCTCGCATGCGAGTTGTGTGATCTGCGTCACATCTACAGACCGGCCGTCACGCCACACCTGGGACGGATTCGTCGAGCAAGTGGTACCAGGCAGCGGCCACCACCACGGTGGTACGGCGAACCCGCGACCCGTTCGGCGACGACGTCCTGGTGCTTGTCACCGTCGCGCCCGCCCCCGGGTGGGAGAGCGTCCCCGTAGGGGAGTCGGGCTTGTCGTCGGCGTAGCCGGTGCCCGCCGTGGTGGACGTCCGGGCAGGCCGGGCAGAGGTGGGCGGCGCGCTCCGACCACGTGCGGATCGATGGATTCGAGGCCGGCAACCCACAGCATCCACGATGGTGACTTCACCCGGAGATCCCGATGAACGAGCCCGATACCCGCGCATCACGACATGGCGATCAACCGGTGACGAACGCCGGTGACCCAGCCCGGTCATGACGCGACCGCGTCATCGGCCGCAGATCGGGGTGTTGCGCATCGGTCGCTCTGCCTCCTCAGTCGACAACCGCACCGCCCGGTCACCGCGTCTGCTTGGTGTAGCAACCCGAGGGCAGGTGACCGATGCGCGGTTTCGATTGGGGCTGATCTCGTGGTGTGCAGGCAGCGCCCCATCGACCTGCCAGCATCCCGCCGCCCGGTGTCGGGTTTCGGATAGTGCTGCAACGCATCAGGTTGGTTGGGCGTCTCTTGCATGCCGCTGATGAGAGGGGGTGTGTGGGATGCGCGCCTTCGAGTGGGGCTGATAGTTCGTCGGGAGGCGGCCTTCGGGTCGGCCTCCCCATGTCCCGAGGTACGCCAGCAGCCGGGAAGCGGACGGCTGGCGGCTTTGGACCGGCCGGCATTCGTGCGGGGCGGCGTCGGGTCGGGGCGCCCCTGTTTTCCCACAGCCCGATCCCGCGCAGCGGCGGGTCGTACCGGTCGTTCACGACGATGACCTGGTCACAGCGTTCGTAGCGGGACCGGCCGTGGGCGAGAACGGACAGGACAGCCCGCGTGGCCCGCTCGCGGCACCGGCCGACAACAGTGGCCCAGCCGATAGACACCACTCATTGGAGCAGCACGTATCGGGGTGGCAGACTCGGTCCAGGTTCGACACCGAGGAGCCAATGAGTCCATGAGCCGAGACGGTGGCCAGCCCTCATGGCGGATGACGGCCCTGATCGCTCTGTCTGGCGGACTGTTCGCCCTGGTCGGCGGGATGGCCGTGAACACGGTCCAGGTACCGGCCGGCTGGCGACCCCTGATCTGGCTGCTCACGGCGGTGCTGCTCGCCAGTGTGGTACTCCTCGCAGTCCTGAACCTGCCGGGCGGCGCGGCTGCCGGTCTGGTCCGGATCACGCGCCGCCCGGCGGTCTGGCTGGTCGGCGCGGCGCTGGCCGGCTTCGCCCTCGCCGCGCTGATCATGCCGACCGTCCCGCCCGCCACCGGCCCGGTCGCAGGAGACGACCACGGCACGGCCACGAGCCAGCCTCCGCGAACGGACCAACCCGCCACACCGACCACCACCGGCTCGCCGCCCGCCACGGCCCCGCAAC
>NZ_WVUH01000280.1 GCF_017614955.1 Micromonospora echinofusca | reverse complement strand
GGCCTGGGGATGGCCGGCGCGGCGGGGATGGCGGCCCGCAAGCGGGCCATGGCCATGAACCGGCACTGAACCGGTACCGGCCGGCCCGGCCGGTGGTGGGTCCGTCCCCGCTCGACGGACCCCACCAGCCGGGCCGCGCCGTGGGTCCGGTCGTCGTCCCGACCCCGGTCCCGCTCCGGGCCGTCCAGGGTGGCTCAGCCGATGGCGTACCGGTCGATCTCGGCCAGTTCCTCGGCGGTGAAGTCCAACCGGGACAGGGCGGCCACGTTCCCCTCCAACTGGGCCACGCTGCTCGCCCCGATGATCAGGCTGGTCATCCGGGGGTCGCGCAGCGCCCAGGCCAGCGCCAACTGGGCGAGGGTCTGGCCGCGTCGCTCGGCGATCGCGCCGAGTCCGCGTACCCGGGCCATCGTCTCCTCGGTCAGGTCACCCTCGCTGAGGAAGACGCTGGTACGCACCCGCGAGTCCTCCGGGATGCCACCCAGGTACCGGTCGGTCAGCAGGCCCTGGGCCAGCGGGCTGTACGCGATGCAGCCCGCCCCGGCCCGTGCCAGCGTGTCGAGCAGCCCGTCCCGCTCGGTCCACCGGTTGAACATCGAGTACGACGGCTGGTTGACCAGCAGCGGCGTACCCAGGTCGGCCAGGATCGCGGCGGCGCGGGTGGTCTGCTCGGCGTCGTAGTTGGAGATCCCGACGTAGAGCGCCTTCCCGGAGCGGACGATGGCGTCGAGCGCGCCCATCGTCTCCTCCAACGGCGTGTCCGGGTCGTACCGGTGCGAGTAGAAGATGTCGACGTAGTCCAACCCCATCCGGCGCAGTGACTGGTCCAGCGAGGAGACCAGGTACTTCCGGGAACCCCACTCGCCGTACGGGCCGGGCCACATCAGGTAGCCGGCCTTGCTGGAGACGACGATCTCGTCCCGGTACGCCCGCAGGTCGGTGGCGAGCAGCCGGCCGAAGTTCTCCTCCGCACTGCCCGGAGGGGGGCCGTAGTTGTTGGCCAGGTCGAAGTGGGTGATGCCCAGGTCGAAGGCGCGTCGGACGATGTCGGCCTGCCGGTCCAGCGGTCGGCCGTGGCCGAAGTTGTGCCACAGGCCGAGGGAGATCGCGGGAAGGCGCAGGCCGCTGCGTCCGCTGCGGCGGTAGGTCATCGAGTCGTAGCGGTCGTTCGCGGCGAGGTAGGTCACGATCATGAGCGTAGCTGCGGTTATGCCCGTCGGGGCGGGACCGGACGGTACCGGGGTAGCGTCGGGACATGCGCTTCGTCCCGCTCGACACCCCCAAGCCCATCTCCAAGATCGGCCTCGGTACCTGGCAGTTCGGCTCCCGCGAGTGGGGCTACGGACCGGAGTACGAACGCCGGGCGGCGCAGATCGTCCGACGCGCCCTGGACCTCGGGGTCACCCTCTACGACACCGCCGAGGTGTACGGCTTCGGCCGCAGCGAACGGATCCTCGGCGCGGCCCTCGGCGACGACCGGTCGAAGGTGGTCCTGGCCAGCAAGATCCTCCCGGTGCTGCCGGTCGCCCCGGTCGTCGAGCAGCGGGCGGTCGCCTCGGCGGCCCGGCTTGGCGTCGGCTCGATCGACCTCTACCAGGTGCACCAGCCCAACCCGGTGGTCCGCGACCGCAGCACCATGCGGGGGATGCGACTGTTGCAGGACGTCGGCCTGGTCGGCGAGGTGGGGGTGAGCAACTACGGCCTGGCCCGCTGGCGGGCCGCCGAGACGGCGCTCGGCCGGCGGGTACTCAGCAACCAGGTCCGGTACAGCATCGTCGACCGGGCAGCCGAACGGGACCTGCTGCCCTACGCCGAACGGGCCGGCCGGTTGGTCATCGCGTACAGCCCGCTCGCCCAGGGCTTCGTCTCCGGCCGGTACGACGCGAAGAACCCGCCGTCCGGCGCGATCCGCCGGGCCAACCCGTACTTCCTGCCGGAGAACCTGGCCCGTGGCGCCGGTCTGCTCGACACGCTGCGCGAGGTGGCCGCCGCGCACGACGCCACGCCCAGCCAGATCGCGCTGGCCTACCTGCTGCGCCACCCGAACGTGGTGGCCATCCCCGGGGCGTCCACCGTGGAGCAGATGGAACGCAACGCCGCCGCCGCCGACCTCGACCTGACCGACGACGAGTACGCCGCCCTGGTCGCCGCCGCGACGGCGTTCCAGCCGGTCACCGGTCTGGCCGCGGTCCCGAAACTGATCCGGGCCCGGTCCGGCCGCTGACGACCGTGGACCGGGCTGGGCCAGAATGACCGGGTGAGCCCGCGAGCCGTCCTGGCGCCCCTGCTGCGGGGCAGCACCTGGCGCCGGGGCGTCTTCCTGCTGCTCGGTGGCGTGATCCTGCTGCCGTACCTGCTGCTCGGCTCGGTCTTCACCCAGATGCTGACCGACGGGCTGGCCCCCCGGTCGGTGGTCCTCGGCCTGCTCGTGGTGGCGGTGGTCATCGCCGCCGTACCGCTCTTCCTGGGCGGCAGCCGGGCCCTGGAGATCGCCGCCGCCCGGAACCTGCTGGCGGTGGAGCTGCCCGAGCCGCCCGCCGGACACCGGCTGGACCGGGAGACCCGGCTACGTTCCGCGCTCTGGATCGCCCTGCACCTGCTCTCCGGCGGTCTGGTGGGGTTCGGACTGATCAGCGCCCTGCCGATGGCCCTGGTCTTCATCGCCGGATGGTTCGGGGTGGGCTCCGGGGTGCTGGCCGGGCAACGGTTCGGGCCACTCGACGGGCACGACACCGGGCTGCTCAGCGTGGTCGGGGTGCTGCTGCTCGTGGGGCTCGGGTACGCGGTCGCCGGGCTCGGAGCGCTCGCCGCCTCGATGGCCCCGGTACTGCTCGGCCCCTCCCCGGCCGAACGGATCGCCGCGTTGGAGGCCCGCGCCGGCCGGCTCGCCGAACGCAACCGGCTGGCCCGGGAACTGCACGACTCGGTGGGGCACGCGCTGACCGTGGCCACCCTCCAGGCCGGCGCCGCCCGGGAACTGCTCGACCGCGACCCGGAGTTCGTCCGCCGGGCGTTGACCGCGATCGAGGAGACCGGCCGCCGGGCCATGGAGGAACTGGACCAGGTCCTCGGCCTGCTCCGGGAACGCGACGACACCACCGGTCCGGCCCCGGCGCCCCGGCGTACCCTCGCCGACCTGGACCGGCTGGTCGCCGACACCCGGGTCGCCGGCCTGCCGGTCGACGTCCGGGTGGCCGGCGGGGTCGACCGGCTGCCGGCCGTGGTGTCCCGGGAGGGTTACCGGATCGTGCAGGAGGGGCTGACCAACGCCGCCCGGCACGGTGCCGGGCCGGTCACCGTCCGGCTCGACGTGACCGGCGCCGGGCTGGAGATCGACCTGACCAACCCGGTGCCCGTGGCGCGTGCCGCGAGCCGGTCCGGGGACGGGCGTACCGGCCGTGGCCTGGCCGGGATGCGGGAACGGGTACTGCTGCTCGGCGGTCGGCTGACCGCCGGGCCGGACGACGGGCACTGGCGGGTCCGGGCCAGCCTGCCGGTGCCCCGGACGGGGGACCGACATGCCGGGTGACGGACCGGTCGACGTGCTGATCGTCGACGACGACGAACTGATCCGGGTCGGACTACGGGCGATCATCGACGCCCAACCGGACCTGCGGGTGGTCGCCGAGGCCGCCGACGGCGCCGAGGTGCCGCCCCTGGTGGCCCGGCACCGGCCCCGGGTGGTGCTGATGGACGTCCGGATGCCGGCCATCGACGGCATCCAGGCCACCCGCCGACTCCTGGACACCTCACCCGAACCGCCCCGGGTCCTGGTCATCACCACCTTCGCCAACGACGAGTACGTCTACGCCGCACTGCGCGCCGGGGCGAGCGGGTTCCTGCTGAAACGGTCCCGCCCCGCCGAGGTGGTCGAGGCGATCCGGGTGGTGGCGCACGGCGAGTCGCTGCTCTTCCCGGCCGCGATCCGGCGCCTCGCCGACGCGTACGCGCCCCGGGGCGGGGACGGGCTGCGCCGGGCCCGGCTCACCACCCGGGAGGGGGAGGTGCTCCGGCTGATGGCCGCCGGGCTGTCCAACGTGGAGATCGCCACCGAACTGGTGCTCGGGGTGGAGACGGTGAAGACCCACGTGGGCAACGTGCTGGCGAAGCTCGGTGCCCGGGACCGCACCCAGGCGGTGATCGCGGCGTACGAGTCGGGTTTCGTCACCCCCACCGGCTGAACGGTCAGCGCTGCTGAGCCCGGCCTTCCACGGTCGCGGCTTCCCACGGTCGCGGCTTCCCACGGTCGCGGCTTGCCACGGTCGCGGCTTGCCACGGTCCGGCCCCCGCCAGCACGGTCCGGTCCCCCATGGGAGGGAGCGGGCTCACCGGGCGGCGGGAGGTGTCCGGCCGGCTGCCGGCCGACGCTCGGAGGCATGACGACACACCTCCACCCGCACCACCGGCCCGGGTACGCCGCCGCCGGCTGGGCCGGGCTGTACGGCGTCCTCGCCCTGCTCTGGACCCTGACCGGCGACGGGTACCCGTTCGGCCCGAACGACCCCGGCGGGCAGTTGAGCCTGCTGCGACCGGTACCCGCCGACGTGGGTGCCCCGGTCCTGGCCGGCCTCGCCCTGGTCACCTCGGTGGTCATGCTCGCCATGGCCGGCCCGCACGCGGTACGACTGTCCGGCGTACCCCGGCTGCTCCTGCTCGGGTACGGCTGGCTGGTCGCCGCCGCCCTGCTGATCGTGGCCCCGGACGGCCAGGTGCTCGCCGTCGCCGGGTACGCGCCGATGCTGATCCTGAGTCTGCCGTTCGGCGGGCTGCCGGTGGACTACGCGACCGTGTTCACCTGGTCCCTGCTCAACAAGATGCTCGCCGTCGCCGGTGGGCTGCTGGTCGCCCGTACCGTGCTCGGCTGGCAACGCCGGACCGCCGACCGCTGCGTGGCCTGCGGCCGGGGTGGCCCGGTCAGCTGGACGGCGCCGGACCGGGCGGCCCGCTGGGGCCGGTGGGCGACCTGGGTGGCCGCGGCCGTGCCGCTGGTCTACGCGCTCAGCCGACTGGCCTGGCTGGCCGGTGTCCCGCTCGGCATCTCCGCCGACCTGCTGCGCGAGCTGCGCGACAGCGGCGGGGTGTGGGCCGGCGCGGGCCTCGCGGCGTTCGCCGTGGTCGGCGCGGTGCTCACCCTCGGCCTGGTCCGCCCCTGGGGCGAACGGTTCCCCCGCTGGCTGCCCGGCCTGGCCGGCCGGCCGGTACCGGCCAACCTCGCCGTGGTGCCGGCGACCCTGGTGGCGGTGGCGGTGGGCGCCGCCAGTCTCGGCTTCCTCGCCAACCCGGAACTGGCCCGACTGATCGGCGCGGGCGACGGCGCCGTGGCCCCGATGCTGCTCTGGCCGCTCTGGTCGGTGGCCCTGGCCGTCGCCGCGTACGCCTACCACCTACGCCGTCGCGGCACCTGCCCCCGCTGTAAGGAGAGGTAAGGAAGGGCCCCCGCTTAACGTTTCCGGTATAGGAAGGGCCCCTTGTTAACGCCTTCCCGATCGGAAGGCCCACCCTGAAACGTGAGCTAGCCTGGGTTCCGTGGACGAGACCCAGCACGTACCGCCGTCCGATCTGCCGGGCACCCTCGGCGCGCTGCGGGCGGCCGGCCACCGCTACCGCACCGTCAAGGACGAACTCCGGGAGAACCTCCTCGACCGGCTGCGTACCGGGCAACCACGCTTCCCCGGGATCGTCGGGTACGACAACACGGTGCTGCCCGAGGTCGAACGGGCCCTGCTCGCCGGACACGACATGGTGCTGCTCGGCGAGCGCGGCCAGGGCAAGACCCGGCTCATCCGGTCACTGACCGGCCTGCTCGACGAGTGGACCCCGGTGATCCCGGACTCGCCGCTGCACGAGCACCCGATGCGGCCGGTCCTCCCGGCGTCCCGGGCGCTGGTCGCCGAGACCGGCGACGACCTGCCGATCGGCTGGCTGCACCGGTCGCTGCGGTACGGCGAGAAACTCGCCACCCCGGACACCAGCGTCGGTGACCTGATCGGCGACATCGACCCGATCCGGGTCGCCCAGGGCCGTACCCTCGGCGACCCGGACACCATCCACTTCGGACTGGTACCCCGCGCCAACCGGGGCATCTTCGCCGTCAACGAGCTGCCCGACCTGGCCGAACGGATCCAGGTCTCGTTGCTCAACGTGCTGGAGGAGCGGGACATCCAGGTACGCGGGTACCAGCTCCGGTTGCCGCTGGACCTGGTCCTGGTGGCCAGCGCCAACCCGGAGGACTACACCAACCGGGGGCGGATCATCACCCCGCTCAAGGACCGGTTCGGTGCGGAGGTCCGCACCCACTACCCGTTCGACCTGGACCTCGAACTGGCCCTGATCCGGCAGGAGGCCCGGCTCGTCGCGGAGATCCCGGAACACGTGCTGGAGGTGCTCGCCCGGTTCGCCCGCGCGGTACGCGAGTCGCCGAACGTCGACCCCCGGTCCGGTGTGTCGGCCCGCTTCGCCATCGCCGCCGCCGAGACGGTCGCCGCCGCCGCGTTGCGCCGGTCCGGTCTGCTCGGCGGGGACGACACCGACCCGCCGGTGGCCCGGGTCGGGGACACCGCGCTGGCGGTGAACACCCTGCGTGGCAAGGTCGAGTTCGAGAGCGGCGAGGAGGGCCGGGAGGCGGAACTGCTCGACCACCTGCTGCGGACCGCGATCGCCGACACGTACCGGGCCCGGCTCGCCGGGCTGGACCTCTCCGGCTTCACCGCGCTGGTCGCCGACGGCCGCGCGGTCACCACCGGCGAACTGGTCGGCGCCGGCGAACTGCTCCGGCAGGTCGGCCCGGTACCCGGCCTGGCCAAGGTGCTCAGCCGGCTCGGCATCTCCGACGCGCCCACCCCCGGTGAGGCGGCGGCCGGTATCGAGTTCGTGCTCGAATCGCTCCACCTGCTCCGCCGGCTCGGCAAGGAGAGCACCGACGACGGCCGGAACCGCTACCGGATCGAGGGCTGACGTGGCATCCACGGTGCCGGGGCTGACGTGAATCCGTACCGGATCGGGGGCTGACATGACGCGCGACGGAATCGGAGGCTGACGTGGCGACCGGCGGGAACCGGTTCCGGTACGGCCCCTGGCAGGACGGCCCGGACCCGCTCGCACCCCCGTACGACGTGCGGGCCGCCGTCGACGCGGTCGGCGCGGAGGTACTGGCCGGCGGTAGCCTCCGCGACGCGCTGCGGGACCTGCTCCGCCGTGGCCCGACCGGGCAGCGCGGACTGGACGACCTGCTCGCCCGGGTCCGGCGGCTGCGCCGCGAGGCACTGCGCCGGGGCGACCTGGACGGGGCGGTCACCCGGTCGCGGGCCCTGCTGGACCAGGCACTCGCCGCCGAACGGGACGCGCTACGCGACGCCGGTGACGACGACGCCCGCTTCGCCGAGTCCACCCTGGCCAACCTGCCCGCGTCCACCGCCCGGGCGGTGGCGGAACTCAGCGGGTACGACTGGCGCAGCGACGAGGCCCGGCAGACGTACCAGCGGATCCTCGACGGGCTGCGCCGGGACGTGCTGGAGCAGCGGTTCGCCGGACTGCGTGACGCGCTGCGCGCCTCCGCCGACGACCCGGCGACCCAGGCCCGGCTCGCCGAGCTGATGCGCGACCTCAACGACCTGCTCGGCCGGTACGCCCGGGGCGAGGACTGCACCGACGCGTTCGCCGACTTCATGCGCCGGCACGGCGGATTCTTCCCGGAACAGCCCGCCACCGTCGACGAACTGGTGGACGTCCTGGCCCGGCGGTCGGCGGCCGGGGAACGGCTGATGCGGTCGCTCTCCGACCGGCAGCGCGAGGAACTGTCCGGGTTGATGGCGCAGTCCCTCGGTGGCCCGCTCGCCGCCGAACTGGCCCAACTCGACGCCCACCTGCGTACCCTCCGCCCCGACCTCGACTGGCAGCGACGGGAACGGGTACGCGGCGACCGTCCGCTCGGCTACGGCGAGGCGGCCGGCGCGCTGGCCGAGATCGGTGAACTGGACGACCTGCTCGACCAGCTCGGGCAGGAACACCCCGGGGCGACCCTGGACGACGTCGACGTCGAGGCGGTCCGGCGTACCCTCGGCCGGGAGGCCGCCGACGACGTACGCCGGTTGCGGGAGCTGGAACGGGAACTGCGCCGGCAGGGGTGGCTGAGCCGGGGTGCGTCCGGCCTGACGCTCAGCCCCAAGGCGCTGCGCCGGCTCGGCGGTACCGCCCTGCGCCGGGTCTTCGCCGAGCTGACCGCCGGCCCACGCGGCCAGCACGACCTGCGCGCGGCGGGTGCGGCCGGCGAGGTCACCGGAGCCTCCCGCCCCTGGGAGTACGGCGACGAGCAGCCCTTCGACGTGATCCGGACGATCAGCCGGGCGGTACGCCGGGGCGGTCAGGGCGTACCGGTCACCCTTGCCGTCGAGGACTTCGAGGTCGTGGAGACCGAACGGCGCGCCTCGGCTGCGGTGGCGCTCTGCGTGGACCTCTCCTACTCGATGATCTCCGAGGGGCGGTGGGGGCCGATGAAACAGACCGCACTGGCCCTGTCGCACCTGATGGCCACCCGGTTTCCGCAGGACGCGTTGCAGATCATCGGCTTCGGTAGGGAGGCGTTGCCCCTGAGCCAGCAGGAACTGGTGGCCACCGAGCCGGAACTGGTCCAGGGCACCAACCTCCAGCACGCGCTGCGGCTCGCCGGTCGGCACCTGCGCCGCCATCCCGGCGCCGAACCGGTGGTGCTGGTGGTCACCGACGGCGAGCCGACCGCCCACCTGGACCCGGCGACCGGGACCGGCCTGTTCTGCTGGCCGCCGCTGCCGGAGACCATCCAGGCGACCATCCACGAGGTCGACCGGCTGGCCCGCGCCGGCGCCACCCTGAACGTCTTCATGCTCGGCGACGATCCCCGCCTGCACCGCTTCGTCCGGGCGGTGGTGGAACGCTCGCACGGCCGGATGTTCACCGCCGACCCCGACGACCTGGGCGAGTTCGTGGTCTCCGACTACCTGCGCTCCCGCCGCGGCCGCCGGTGAGGATGTAAGGAAGGGCCCCCTATTAACGTTTCCGGTAGAGGAAGGGCCCCTTCTTAACAGTCCCGAACCGCATGGCAGGCCGATCCGGAGAAGCACGGTCACAGTTGGCGTGGGCGGTGAATCGCCACGGCGGAGCGTCGGTGCGGGCTAGCCTGGGCCGGTGGAGACCCAGGAGTTGCGCCGGGTGTACGACGCCCTGCTCGCCGAGGTCGACGCGGGCGGCTTCGCCGAGCCACCGCCCGGCGAGCTGACCGCCGAGCAGGTGGTCGCCCACCTGGCGGCGAACGACGAACTGATGAGCGCCGCAACCGAGGCGGTACTCGCCGGCTCGGACTTCGCCTACTACGACCTCGACGCGATGCACCGCCCCCAACTCGACGCCCTGGTCGCCGAGTGCGGTGGCCTCGACGGGCTGGCCGCCCTGCTCCGGGCCACCAGCCAGAAACTCTGCGCGTTGACCGAGCGTCTCGGCCCCCGTGCCGGCGTACTGGTCGACACGCACCTGCGGGAGGGGGTCGGCCTGACGGTCGACGAGCCGCTGCCCTGGGGACGCACCCTGGACCTGCACGGCCGGGTGCATCTGCCCCGGCATCTGGCGCAACTCCGCAAGCTGCGCACCGGCTGAGTGCTACCCACCCACCACCCGGC
>NZ_WVUH01000027.1 GCF_017614955.1 Micromonospora echinofusca | reverse complement strand
GAGTCCCACTCCCCCACCCGGGTCATCGACCAGCGGATCGACCGTGTCGTACCGCTGACCACCCCGGCCCTGCTGCACCACGAACTGCCCCTCGACGAGCAACTCACCGACGCGGTCCTGGCCGGCCGACGAGCCGTCAGCCGGGTACTGGACCGCGAGGACGACCGCCTGCTGGTCGTCGTCGGTCCGTGCTCGGTGCACGACCCGGCCGCCGCCCTGGAGTACGCCGGGCAGCTGCGCGAGGTGGCCGGGCGGCTCGCCGACGACCTGCTCGTGGTCATGCGGGTGTACTTCGAGAAGCCGCGCTCCACGGTCGGCTGGAAGGGCCTCATCAACGACCCGGGGCTGGACGGCTCCGGTGACGTGAACACCGGCCTGCGTACCGCCCGCCGCCTGCTGCTGGACGTGCTCCGGCTCGGCCTGCCGGTCGGCTGCGAGTTCCTCGACCCGATCACCCCGCAGTACATCGCGGACACCGTCGCGTGGGGGGCGATCGGCGCCCGGACCGTGGAGAGCCAGGTCCACCGGCAGCTCGCCTCGGGACTCTCCATGCCGATCGGGATGAAGAACCGCCCGGACGGCAGCATCGGCACCGCGGTGGACGCGATCCGGGCAGCCGGCGTACCGCACGTCTTCCCCGGCATCGACGTCTCCGGGACCCCGGCCATCCTGCACACCCGGGGCAACGCCGACGGGCACCTGGTGCTGCGCGGCGGGCGCGGCGAGCCGAACTACGACACCGGCTCGGTGGCACACGCCCTGGGCCTGCTGCGCGCAGCCGGCCTGCCGGAACGGGTGGTGATCGACGCCAGCCACGACAACAGCGGCAAGGACCACCGGCGGCAGCCGCTGGTGGCCGCCGACGTCGCCGCCCAGCTCGCCGCCGGCAGCCGGGGCGTCGTCGGGATCATGCTGGAGTCGTTCCTGGTACCCGGCCGGCAGGACCTCGACCCGACCTGCGAACTCGTCTACGGCCAGTCGGTCACCGACGCCTGCCTGGGCTGGGAGCAGACCGAGGCGGTACTGACCGAGCTGGCCGGCGCGGTCCGGGCCCGCCGGATCGCCGCCGCCACCCCCGCCTGAGGTGCAAGGAAGGGCCCCTTCCTATCGCTTTCGGTAGAGGAAGGGGCCCTTCCTAACACCTGGGGCGACGGGGCGGAAACAGGTGTGCCGCCCGGGGCGGACCCCGGGCGGCACGGTGTCGGTGTGCAGGTCGCCTCTCGGCGAGTGGCACGACGCGGCTCCAGCCGAACGGTATTCCGCGAAGGCAGTTAGGTGAGGCCCGGGGACACTGGACACACCGACACCTCATTCAACCAGGTTCACCGGCATGATGTTCCACCGCGACGAAGTGACGGCGCCCACCACGCCGGTCCGGTACGGTCCACCACCCCGGCCCGGCACGGTCCACCACCCCGGTAGCTGCGTACACGTTTGACCGTTTCCGTCCCGGGTAGCTGATCACCGTGACCGATGACGCACCGACCCGCGAGTTGGACGATCTCCTCGACGACATCTACCTCGGGCAGGAACGGGTCACCCAGGCGGAGATCCAGCGCCGGGCGGTCGCCCAGGAGGTACCCGCCGAGTTGCTGACCCGCATCTGCGCGCTCCCCGAGGGGGAGTACGCCCTGGAGGAGGTCGCCGAACTGCTCGGCGGTACCACCGGTTGACCGCGCCCCGGTGACGAGCGAGAGGACCCAGATGACCGAGCGAGACGACCCGCAGCACCACGAACACCTGGCCGCACTCGGCCAGCCACCGGCGGCTCCCGACCCGGACGCCGACCCTGACTTCGCCAACGAGCACGAGGAGACCGCCGTCGCCTCCGACGTGATCACCGGGGAGGACGAGGACGAACGCGAGCCGGAGTCACCCCAGGGCTGGGCCGGCATGCAGCGTTGACCCGAGAGCGACCCGGGAGCCGGGCACGCAGAGAGGGGTACCGGCCGGAACCGGTACCCCTCTCTGCGTACCCGGTCAGTCCCGGTGCGCCGGCCGCTCGGCGGTCTGCATGGCGATCGCGTACCCCATCTGGAGGAAGTCGGAGGCGGCCACCGCGGTCAGTGCGGTGGCGACCAGCCGGGTGAGGCGCGGGGAGAGCACCAGCCCACCGGTCAGGCCGGTGGCGACCCAGACGGCGAGGCAGAACGGGCAGCTCAGCAACTCGCCGATGGCGTGCCGGGTCGGGCTGCCCTGGTCGCGTACCTGCTCCATCACCTCCCCGCTGCCGATCGGCTTGTCGTACCGGGTGAACGGCGCCCGGAGCGGGCTGGTGACCGCGTCCTTGGAGAGCAGCCGGCTCAGCTTGTGCGTGGCGATGGCGAGCAGCACCACGTCGGAGGGCGCCGGCCGTTCCGGTACCGACCGACCGGTGATCCGGACCAGGGTGGCCAGCCCGGCGGTCACCCCGGCGTAGGTACCCATGGCGGCGAGGTACCCGCCGAGCGGGCGGTGTTCGTGCGGCGCGTACGCCTGGCGCAACCGCGCCACTCTCTGCTTCAGGCCACGATCGGTCACGCGATCCCCTCGCTTCTGGTCGGTGTTCCGCCGCGCACCCGGCGGTCGGCTGTCGCCCGCTCGACGGTCGGCTGCCGCCTGCTCACCCGGCGGTCAGGTTCTCCGCCACCTCGCGGGCGAGGCTGTCCAACGTCTCGTCGGCCAGCCCGTCGAGGTGCCGCCGCTCCGGGCCGGCGTCGAGGGCCAGCCGGACCCTGGAGCCCCCGGCGTTCTCCGGATGTACGACCAGTTCCGCCGACCAGTCCGGGGCGGCCGAGCTGGTCCACACGGCCCGCATCTCACCGTCTGACCGCTCGGGCCGGCACTGCCCGTCGGCGCGCAGGGTGGGCGGCAGCCAGGCGGCGGCCCGGTCCGGGTCGGTGGCGGTGTTGAAGACCACCTCGGGCGGCGCGGACATGCCGCGCTCAGCGTGTACGCCCATCTCAGAGGTCCCGCAGTCGACCCGGGTCGACCTCCCGACCCGGGTGGCGGGTCAGGTACTCGGTCTCCAGTTCCGCGGTCCGTCGCAGGTGGTTGGCCAGGGCCGCGTCGGTCGCGTGCCGCAGCGTGTCCAGCCGGGTGCGGTGCAGGCTGTGGATCTCCCGGATCAGGTCCTCGTCGGCCAGGTCCGCCGGGTCGATGCCCATCGGCTCGGGCTCTGCCACGTCGACGCCGACATCGCCGGTGTGGGCGGTGTCCCACTCCGGCATCCGCTGCTCCGGGCTGGCGTCCACCGAGCCGCCGGGGCTGGTGGACGGGTATCCGTCCCGCCGTACTGATTCGGTCATGGTGCCCTCCGGAAGCTCGTACGGGTTGGCACCTAGACGGATGCCCACCCGGTCGGTCGCCAAACCACGCCACCGGCGCGCCCGGTCTACGACGTCCCGTCGGAGTAGCCGTCGGCGCCCGGTACGCTCGTTGCCATGAAACGGCTCTGGACACCGGCGTGGATCGCCCGCCACGTGGCCACCGTCGTGCTCGTCGCCGCGTTCTCGGCCCTCGGCTGGTGGCAGATCAGCCGGGCCGCGTCCGGTAACACCCTGAGCTGGGCGTACGCGGTGGAGTGGCCGGTCTTCGCCGGCTTCGTGATCTTCCTCTGGTGGCGGGAGGTACGCCACGCCCTGGGCGGCGGCGACGGAAAGGCCGAGCAGGGCGGGCCGCCCCCGGCGGAGTCCACCGGCGGCGTCGGGTTCCGTCCTCCGGTGCGTACCGTCCGGACCGGCGGCCCGACCGACGACCCGGGGGATCCGGAACTCGCCGCCTACAACCGCTACCTGTCATGGTTGAACGCCAATCCGGGCGCGCGGCCCGGTGACTATCCCGGCTGACGCCGGTCGGAAGGGACGGATCGAAGGTGGGCGCAGCCCTTACCCGGTACCGCATGATCGCCTATGTGGTGGGCGTCGTGCTGATCATGCTCGTGGTGGTCGGCATGCCGCTGAAGTACGGTTTCGACAATCCCGTGGTGGTCGAGACCGTCGGTCCGGCCCACGGCTTCCTGTACATGCTCTACCTGCTCGCCGCCTTCGACCTCGGCCGCCGGGCCGGCTGGTCGTTGCGGCGGATGGCGCTGGTGATGCTCGCCGGTACGGTGCCGTTCGTGTCGTTCTTCGCCGAGCGGGGTGTGACCCGCGAGATCGCCGACCGGCTGCGGGCTCCGGCGCCGGAGCGGGAGCGGGTGGCCGGCTGACCGCCGGGCCCCGTCCCGCCCCGGTCGCCCGGCCGGTCACCAGGGGTCGGCGGTGGCCACCGGGTCGTCCCACCCGCCGAGCCGGGCGGCTTCCCGGGCCCGGAGCAGGGCCCGGGTCACCTGGCCGAACTCCCGTTCCTGGTCGCTGCTGAAGAGCAACTGGTCGGTACCCCGGTAGCTGCCCCACAGTTCGTGGGCGGTGGGGCGCCAGCGGCGTCCGGCCAGGGCGATCAGTGCCGGGAGCAGGGTCGCCACCCCGAGCAGGAGGTACCCGCCGGCGGAGAGCCGTTGCAGGCCACCGGTGACGCCCAGGAGGAGGGCGGTGGCGGCCACGATGCCGCCGGTCACGGTGACCGCCCGGACGGTCAGCCGGTCGTACGGTCCCCGGCTGGTACGCAGCCGGGTCAGTTCCCGGACCGCGAAGGTCCGGTCCCCGACGGTGAACCAGTGGCTGGTCACAGTGATCCCGGGTCTGTCGTACGTGGTCAGTGGCGCCGCCAGTCCGGTGACGCTGAGTGGAGACGGCAGGTGCGGTGCGGGGCCGGTGTGGTTCACGGAATGCCTCCCACGGCTCGTGCGGCGGGGCTGGGGCGATGGTGCCGGGACCGGCATCCGGTGCGTCGTGGAGAGCCGGTCGCACCGATGCGGATATCGATTCCAGTGGGCTTCCGGAACTCATTGTGTTGACCGGGCGCCACCGTGGGTGCCGGTCCGGGTACCCGTCTGGGCGACCGTCCCGGGTACCGCCTCCCGCCGCGTCACCCTTTACACCTGCTTTGCGGCACTTTGCCGCCCCGACCTTCCCGCGTCATCTGCAACGACCGACCAAAGGGGCGCAGACCACAACGGCCGGTACCCCTTCCGGGGTACCGGCCGTCGCTTTCGGTCCTGTGTCGCTCGGCGCTGCCGGTCAGGCAGCCTGGAGGCCCTCCGCCCGGGCCAGTTCCCGCAGCCGGCCCAGCGCCTGGATCTCCAACTGCCGGATCCGCTCCCGGGACAGGGAGAAGCGCGAAGCCACCTCGGTGAGCGAGTGCTCCCGCCCGTCCTCCAGGCCGTACCGGGCCCGCATGATGCCGGCCGACCGGTCGTCCAGGTGGTTGAGCAGGCCCTCGATGCGCTGCCGCTCCAGCCCGGTCAGGACGATCTCCTCCGGGGAGGGTGCGTCACTGTCCGCGACCAGGTCGCCGAGGTTGGTGTCCCCGTCGTCGCCGACCGGCGTGTCCAGCGACACCGTGTCCTGCGACCAGCGGACCAGTTCGTGTACCCGCTCGACGGTGACGCCCAGCGCCGCCGCGATCTGCTCCGGCTCCGGGTCGCTGCCCAGCTCCCGGGTGAGCTGCCGGGCCACGTTGCGCATCCGGTTGACGTCCTCGACGAGGTGCACCGGGAGCCGCACCGTCCGCTCCTGCTGGGCGATGGCCCGGCTGATCGCCTGCCGGATCCACCACGTCGCGTAGGTGGAGAACTTGAAGCCCTTCTCGTAGTCGAACTTCTCGACGGCCCGCACCAGACCGGTGTTGCCCTCCTGGATCAGATCCAGCATCGGCATGCCCGACCGGACGTACCGTCGTGCGATCGAGACGACCAGCCGCAGGTTGGCCCGGATGAACAGGTCCTTGGCCCGCTCGCCCTCGATCACCAGTCGTTCGAGTTCGTCACGGCTGACCCCGTCCGGGATGCGGTCCTCCCCGAGCAGGTGCTCGGCGTAGAGGCCGGCCTCGATCGTCCGGGAGAGTTCGACCTCCCTGGCCGCGTCGAGCAGCGGCGTCCGGGAGATCTCGTGCAGGTAGACGCCGACCAGGTCGCGCTCCTCGGCAACCTCGTCGGTCCGCATGCCGATGTTCTTGTCCACGTTGCCCACGGTCCCCTCGCTAGCGCCGGTTGCCCGGTTCCTTGCCGTCCCCACGCTCATCAGCCCTCCCCCGTGACGTTCCGCGGTGCCTGGCGGTGCTGACACCTACACAACAGTTGAGACGCACCGGGGATTCCGTCTCGTGAGTCGAAAGTGTCACGAATGCCTGAGTAGTTGCTGAGAGCACGATCGACGTTTGCTGTCAGTACCCCCTGGTCAGGGCATTTCGTGACCGACGCCACCGCCATAAGGGATCGGCGATGCACGATCCACCCGAATCGGTCGCACCATCGCGGCCGGAGCAGGCGGCTCGTCGGTCACGGAAACTCCTGAGATCCTCATCACCATGACGCAGCGGCGAGCCCGCTGGTTCACCGGTCTCAGGATTACCCCGCACCCGATCGAACAATCCGGGTCGGCGGGGCAGTCCCGCTGCGGCGCACATCACCACCCAGCGGCTACGGAATCACCACGATGCGAACGGATCGCCACGGTGCAGGCGCGGATCAGCAGGTCGGCACGGGCAGATCAGCAGGTCGGCACGGGCACGGACCGCCACCGTCGCGGGCAGATCAGCAGGTCGGCACGGGCACGGACCGCCACCGTCGCGGGCACGGACCGGCACCGGGAGTGGAACGGCCGCCGGGGTCACGACGGCACCCACCGGTGGGTGGGTGCGGGCCGAGGCCCGGAGCGGCTCAGGAGGCGAGCAGGGCCAGCGCGCCGCGTACCTGGTCGGCCGACCGGGACAGGGCGTCCCGGGCATCCGCGACCGCCGCTCCGGAGACGAGGGCGACCAGCGCCGCCTTCAGGTCGCCGCCGGCCTCGTCCAGCACCCGCCGGGAGACCTCCTCGGCACACCCGGTCGCCTCGACCAGAATCGAGATCATGCGTCCGCGCAGCTTGGCGTTGGTGGCCACCACGTCGATCATCAGGTTCGAGTAGACCCGGCCGAGGCGGACCATCACGGCGGTGGAGAAGGCGTTCAGCACCAGCTTCTGCGCGGTACCGGCCTTCATCCGGGTGGAACCGGTGACCACCTCCGGCCCGGTGTCCACCCCGATGAAGACATCCACCGAGGACGCCGCCTCCGCGTGCGGGTTGGCGCAGAGCAGTACCGTGCCGGCGCCGGCCACCCGCGCCGCGTCGAGCGCGCCGAGCACGTACGGGGTACGGCCGCTGGCGGCCAGACCGACCACCAGGTCACCGGCCTGGACGCAGTCCCGGGCCTCGGTGGCGCCCGCGTACTCGTTGTCCTCGGCATCCTCCACGGCCCGCCAGACCGCCTCCGGTCCGCCGGCGATGTGCGAGCAGAACCAGTGCTTGGGCGAGTTGAAGGTGGGGGCGAGTTCCGCCGCGTCCAGCACCCCGAGCCGGCCGGACGTCCCGGCACCGAAGTAGTGCACCCGGTGCCCGGCGCGCAACGCCCGTACCGCGAGGTCGACGGCGGCGGCGATCTCGTCGAGCACGGAGGCGACCGCGGCGGGTACCCGCCGGTCCGCCTCGTTGATCACGCGGAGCACGTCGCGGGTGGACATCAGGTCGAGGTCGGCGCTGAGCGGGTTGCGCTGCTCGGTCGGCGCGTCGACCCGGACCGTCGGTCGGGGCTGCTCCGCGAGCGGGAGAGCGGACGCGGTGTCGGGTTCCACCCGGCCCGCCGTCATGCCTTCCTCCGGTTGGTGACCCGGTGCTGCTGGACCGCCTCGGCGGTCACCTCCAGCGCCTTACGGGCCCTGGCCCGGTTCCGGGCGGCCACGCCGACGAAGAGGCAGTCGACCACGGTGAGCTGCGCCAGCCGGCTGGCCATCGCACCGGACCGGTACGTCGTCTCCCGGGCGGCGGTGGTCAGCACGTGGTCGGCGACCTCGGTGATCGGTGAGCGGGGGAAGTTGGTCAGGGCGACCGTGACCGCGCCCCGGGACCGGGCCTGCTCCAGCACCTCGATCACGTCCGAGGTGGTACCGGTGTGCGAGATCCCCACCGCGATGTCGCCCCGGCCGAGCAGTGCGGCGGAGGTGAGGGCGGTGTGCACGTCCGGGAAGTAGAAGGCGGTCCGGCCGATCCGGTGCAGTTTCTGCTGGAAGTCCGAGGCGACGAAGCCGCTGGCGCCGGCACCGTAGATGTCGATCCGTCCGGCGTTGCCGATCGCCTCGACCACCTGTTCGCAGACTGCGGGGTCGAGCTGCTCGGCCGTCTCCTCGACGGCCCGCGCGTCGTTGAAGGCGATGGTGGCGATGATCTGCGCGAGATCGGCGCCCGGCGGGATGTCGCCGCCGACCACCCGGGCGTCCGGCGGCTCCACCCGGCGGGCGGCCTCGGCCGCCAACCGGATCCGGAGCTGGGGGTAGCCGTCCATGCCGACGGATCGGCAGAACCGGATGACGGTCGCCTCCGAGGTCTCGGCGGCGGTGGCGAGATCGGTGATGGTCCGTCGCGCCGCATCCGCCGGATCGGCGACCACCAGCCGGGCCACCCGCTGCTCGGCGGGCGACAGCGACGGGAGCAGGCCACTGATGTGGACGATCAGTCCACCGGTCTCGTGACTCGCAGAAATCTTCGCACTCTTCGCCACGGATGAAACTTACTTTCACGAGGTGCTAAGCGTCAACCATGACCGCGCGTATATGACAAAAGTACGCCCGAGATTGTCGGAGCCGGGTCATCCGTCCCGTTCAGCGTGCCATTCCCGGAGCACCTCGGCCTCCACCGCGCGGCCCAGCCCACCTGGTCGGACGGCCTCCGGCGTGCTGGTCATCCAGTCGAGGGTGGCCCGGGCGGACGCCCCGACCGGACGGACGGTGAGCCCGGCGGCGAGCGCGTCGGTCACGTCCCGGGCGAGGAACCCGGCGTCCGCCGGATCACCGCCCACCCAGAGCGGCAGGGACCGGTCCCCGCTCCACGGCCGGACGTCCCGGGCCCGGAGGAACCCCCCGTCGACCCAGGTCAGCCGGGGATCCGGCCGACCGACCCCGGCGGCGATCCCGGCCAGCACCTCGGCCATCCCGCGCGCCGGACCGGTGCCGTCGAAGGTACCGCCGAGCCGGGTGGTCGCGCCGTGCAGCAGCCAGGCGGCCAGGTCCTCGACGTCGACCCACTGCACCGGCTCGTCGGGCCGGCCCGGTGCCAGCACCTCACCCCCGTCGGCGAGCCGGCGTACCCAGTAGGGGAACCGGTCGGAGGTGTCCTCCGGCCCGACGATCAGACCCGCCCGGCAGACGAAGGCCCGGTCGGGTCCGACCCGGTCGAGTACCGCCCGCTCGATGCTGACCTTGCACTCGCCGTAGAACCGGAAGTCCGGCCCCGGGCCGTCGACCCCGTCCGGCGCGGGTGGCAGCAGCGGGGTGTCGGCGACGGACCGGCCGGGCACCGAGTGGTCGGCGTAGACCGAGACGCTGGAGACGAAGACCCAGTGTCCGACCCGGTCGGCGAGGGTGTCCAGGGCGTACCGGGCGTGGTCGACCCGGCGGGTCACGTCCACCACCGCGTCGAACCAGCCGCCGTCCAGGGCCGCCAGGCCGTCCGGGTCGTCCCGGTCGACGGGTACGAAGCGGGGGCCGGCCGGCGGGGCGCCGGAGACCGACCGGGCGGCGCAGGTGACGTCGTACCCCCGGTCGTGCGCGAGCCGGGCCACCGCACGGCCGAGGAACCGGGTACCACCGAGAACGAGGATTCGCATCCGGTGATGCTGCGGCCGGACGGCCCGTTGCGGCCAGGGTTGTTAGCTGTGGGCAGACCGGTTACGCCGGCCGCGTAACCGGTGCCGGATCACCGGCGTCCGGCTCAGGTACGGGCCGGAGCGGCGGCCGGTACCTTCACCGGTGGCTGGTCGGGCATCTTCGGTGCCCGGCGCCGCGACTCCGGCAGCCACCGGGCCACCTCCGCGCCGATCGCGGCGGCGACCTGTTCCGGGGTGCCGTTGGCGTCGACCACCACGAAGGTCGGGTACTCGTGCAGCGACCGGTACGCCGTGTCGGCCGCGTTCAGGTACTCCATCGTCTCGTGGTCGGTGCCCCGCGACTCGATCCGCCGGTACGCCTCGGCCGGGTCGACGGTGAGCAGCAGGGTCAGCCCCGGCGGCGGGAAGATCCGGTAGACCAGCCGGGCGAACGTCTCCCAGCGTCGACCGCCGTGCGCCCGGATGCTGGCGTACTGGCAGTACGCGTACCGGTCCATCACCGCGACCCGCCGGGTGAGCGCCGCGCGGAGCAGGGTCCGGGCGATGGCCAGCCACCGCAGCACCGACTCGGCCAGCAGCAGCCCGTTACGGCCGAGCAGCCGTTGCGCGTCGGCCCGGCCCAGCCGCCGGGCCAGCCGGCCGAACCAGCGCCGGCCACCCGCGTTGCGCAGGTAGTTCGCCGGCACACCGGCGGCGTTCAGCGCGTCGGCGAGCTGGTGCGCCTGGGTGGTCTTGCCGGAACCGTCGATACCGATCAGGGCCACGGCACGTAGCCGTCGCCCACGCCGCCGTACCCGTTGCGCTCTGGCCACCTGGACAACGGTACCGACCACCGACACTACCTGTAGATTCACTACCAGTACAAAAACCTCATAAGGTCATGATTCAGCACCGCACAGGTGTAAACGCGTCGACTGCCGGGTACCGACACAGACCTCCAATCCGGATGACCATGTCCGCCTCCGACCGCACGGGAGATTCGATGGTTCAGCAAGGGGACGAGGGCCTGTTGCACACACTCAAACGGGTCGCCGCCGTCCTCAAACAGGCGGAGATCCCGTTCGCCCTGGGCGGCAGTTTCGCGGTGTACGCCCACGGCGGCCATTCCAGCGACCACGACGTCGACTTCCTGATCCGGGGCGAGGACGTCGACCGGGCCCTGGAGGCCCTGGTGGCCTCCGGCTTCACCGCCGAGCGCCCACCCGAGGACTGGCTGGTCAAGGTCTACGACTCGGGGCGGATGGTGGACCTGATCCACCGGCCGATCGAGACCCCGGTGACCGACGAGACCTTCACCGACACCGTGGTCCGGCCGGTGGACGCCATCCACATGCCGGTCCTCTCCGCCAGCCAGCTCATGGTGCACAAACTGCTCAGCTTCTCCCAGCACTACTGCGACTTCGCCCGGGGGCTGCCGTTGGCCCGTTCCCTGCGGGAGCAGATCGACTGGGAACGGGTACGGAAGGAGACACAGCACTCGCCGTACGCCGAGGCGTTCCTGGTCCTGCTGGACCGGCTGGACGTGGTGCCGTACTCGTCGGAGGAGGAGAAGGGGACAAGATGACCAGTTCCGCGCACGGGGGCGGTCCGCCCGACGAGTACGTCGAGGCGGAGATCCACCGGCTGTTGACCGAGAACCCGGAAATCGCCGAGCAGGGCATCACCGTGGTCCGGCGGGAGCACTCGCTGGTCCTCCAGGGCGAGGTGGAGAGCCCGCACCGGCGGGACGAGATCCTGCGCCAGGTGGCCGAACGGTTCCCCGGCATCCCGCTCACCACCGACATCGGGGTGATCCGCACCCAGGCCCCGACCGAGATCGAACAGTTGCCGTGAGGGGGACGCGATGGTGATCCGGATCGCCGCCGTCGGTGACGTGCACCTGGACGAGGACGTGGTCGGCCGGTTCCGGCCGGCGCTGGAACAGCTACCCGGGCACGCCGACGTGCTGCTGCTGGCCGGGGACCTGACCCGGCACGGGACCGAGGCCGAGGCGCGCTGCGTCGCCCGGGAGTTCGGTGGGCTGGGCGTACCGGTGGTCACCGTGCTCGGCAACCACGACCACCAGTGTGACCAGGTCCCCGAGGTGATCGGGGTCCTGGAGGAGGCCGGCATGACCGTGCTGGAGGGTACCGGCCTGGTGCTGGACACCCCCGGCGGGCGGCTGGGCATCGCCGGCGCCAAGGGCTTCGGCGGGGGCTTCGCCGGCCGGTGCGCCAGTGAGTTCGGTGAACCGGAGATGAAGGCGTTCGTCCGCACCACCAGCACCATCGCCGACCGGCTCGGCGCGACCCTGCGCGAGCTGGACTGCGACACCCGGGTCGCGCTGACCCACTACGCGCCGGTACCGGACACGCTCGCCGGTGAGCCGCTGGAGATCTACCCGTTCCTGGGGTCGTACCTGCTCGGTCAGGCGATCGACTCGGCGGACACCGCGCTGGCGATCCACGGGCATGCGCACGCCGGCAGCGAGCGGGGCACCACGCCCGGCGGGGTACGGGTCCGCAACGTGGCACACCCGGTCATCAAGCAGGCGTACAGCATCTTCCATCTGGGGGACCATCTGGACGCCGGGGAGGTTTCCACCGCTGGCGCCGGGGGTATTTCGCAACCATGGAGCTGATTCTCTGGATTCTCGCCGTGGTACTCGTGGTCGCCGGTGTGCTCGCACTCTTCCGGCGGCAGATCCTCTGGGGCATCGTCCTCATCGTGGTCGGCCTGCTGGTCGGACCGGGTGGGGTCAGCATCTTCAATTGACGCCTGTTGACATAGTTCCCCTGGATTCGCCGGGGTCGTCGCTTCCGGTACCCGTCCTCCCGATCGGGTCCGGAAACGACGACCCCGGCGTTCTCGTGCCCGCCCGCGCCGGGCGTCGGGTTTGTCCGGCTCGCCCGGCGGGAACTGTGCCGGCATGACGACAGCGACCGCACGGCGGACGGGCGGGGCCCGGACCTGGTTGGCACTGGCCGGCTTCGGCCTCGCGGTGACGGTGGTCGCCGCGATCGGCGGCCTCGGGGTGCAGGGCACCTCCGACGAGTACAACACTCTCCGGCAGCCGGACTGGGCGCCACCGTCGGCGGTGTTCGGTCCGGTCTGGACGCTGCTCTACGCCCTCATCGCGGTCGCCGGCTGGCTGGTCTGGCGCCGGGTGGGCTTCGGCCCGGCGCTCGGGGTGTACGCCGCCCAGCTCGTCCTGAACGCGATCTGGACGCCGCTCTTCTTCGGCGCGGGCCGGTACGGTCTGGCATTCGTCGACATCATCGCGCTGTGGCTGCTGATCGCGGTCACCGTGGTGATGTTCTGGCGGATCTCCCGGGTCGCCGCCGTCCTGCTGGTGCCCTACTGGGCCTGGGTCACGTTCGCCGCCGCACTCAACTTCTCGATCTGGCAACTCAACAGCTGAAAACGCCGGGAAGGGCCCCCTGTCACCGCATTCCGCGGTGCAGGGGGCCCTTGTCGACACCTGCGCTCAGCAGCGGGGCACGTTCGGGATGAAACCGTCGTGGCCGGTGTAGACGTAGGCGTCGGCGATGTACCGGCCGGAGCCGATCCGGTCCCAGATGCTGCTGGTGCCGTAGGTGCCGGTGACACTCGTCCCGGTGGTCTGGCAGTAGATGGTGACCCGGGTGCCGTCGGCGACCGTGTCGACGGCGGTGTACCCGGTACCCGGGCCGGACCGGACGGTCAGCGGGGTGCCGCTGGTGTTGACCGTGCCCGAGCCGGTGGTGCTGCCGCAGCCGTTGTCACTGGTGTAGTTCTTGGTACCCCAGTAGAGGGCGAGCGCGCCGTTGAAGCGGATCTGGATGTCGTTGCCGTTGAGGCGCTGCTCGTAGTGCAGGTGCGGGCCGCTGGATCCGCCGGTGCTGCCGACGTAGCCGATCACCTTGCCGTAGCCCACGCTCTGCCCCACCGAGACGTTGAAGCTGTTCAGGTGGGCGTAGTAGGTCGTGTAGCCGTTGCCGTGGTTGATCCGGACGTACTTGCCGTAGCTGGTGTCGCCGAGGTTGGTGACGACGTCCACGGTGCCGGGGGCGCTGGCGACCACCGGGTCGCCCAGGTCGTCTGTCCGGTTGAAGTCGATCGCGTAGGCCGGGCTGTGGTTGGTGCGGGTCTGCCCGGACCAGGTCTGGTTGCAGGGGAACGGAACCTTGAAGGTGGGCGCGGCCATCGCAGGGCTCGCCGGGACCAGGGCAGCCGCCGCCACCAGCAGTCCGGCGCCGATGACGCTCAGCAGGCGCTTACGCATCCAGATCCTCCTATGACGAAACTCTTCGATCGATGCGACGATGCTGGCAGAAAACTTCACCCTTGGGAAGACCCCTGTCCACACCCCTCAAACCCCGATCGAGACAGAGAAGATCGCCACTACCGGTAAAGATGGCCGCCACTCTCCGTATTACGATCATCGCGGTCCGAAACAGTCACGCGCATGAACCAAATGTGGCCCGGAAAGACACACAATCGTTACCGATTCGGTCATCCGTTAACCGTTGCGTCGTGCCAGGGTAACCGTTTGACTGACGATCAATTGGTCGTACCGGACACCGTGCGAGGCACGCACGGGCCGGCGGATGAGGAAGAAAGGAAGGGCGCATGTCCCTTCGTGCGACAAGGACGCGCACGGCGGTCGCATCGGCCGGCGTGCTCGGTCTGACTCTCGCCCTCGCGGCCTGCGGTGGTGGCAGCGACTCGGACGACACCTCGGCCAACGCCCCGAAGACGGACTGCTCGCAGTTCAGCCAGTACGGTGACCTCAAGGGCAAGACCGTCACGGTGTTCACCGGCATCGTGACCCCGGAGGACAAGGCGTACACGGACTCGTACAAGCCGTTCGAGGAGTGCACCGGCGTCACCATCAAGTACGAGGGCGACAAGTCCTTCGAGACCCAGGTGCTGGTCCGGGCCAAGGCCGGCAACGCGCCCGACATCGCGATCGTGCCGCAGCCGGGCCTGCTCGCCCAGCTCGTCGCGACCGGCAACGCGAAGGAGGCCCCGGCCGAGGTCGCCGCGAACGTCGACAAGTTCTGGGGCAAGGACTGGAAGGCGTACGGCACGGTCGACGGCAAGTTCTACGCCGCCCCGTCCGGCGCCAGCATCAAGTCGCTGGTCTGGTACTCCCCCAAGGAGTTCAAGGACAACGGCTACCAGGTGCCGAAGACCCTCGACGAGCTGTACGCCCTCAGCGACAAGATCGCGGCGTCCGGCAAGAAGCCGTGGTGCGCCGGTATCTCCAGCGGTGAGGCCACCGGTTGGCCGGTCACCGACTGGATGGAGGACATGATGCTCCGGCTGAACGGGCCGGAGACCTACGACAAGTGGGTCAAGCACGAGATCCCGTTCAACTCGCCGGAGTCGGCCGCCGCGCTGGACGAGGCCGGCAAGATCCTCAAGAACGACAAGTACGTCAACGGCGGCCTCGGCGACGTGAAGAGCATCGCCACCACCACCTTCCAGGACGCCGGCCTGCCGATCCTGGACGGCACCTGCTCCCTGCACCGGCAGGCGAGCTTCTACGCCGCCAACTGGCCGAAGAACACCAAGGTGGCCGAGGACGGCGACGTCTTCGCGTTCTACCTGCCCGGCAAGGACACCAGCTCCAAGCCGCTGCTCGGTGGCGGCGAGTTCAACCTGGCCTTCGCCGACCGCCCGGAGGTCAAGGCGTTCCAGACCTACCTCTCCACGGACACCTGGGCCAACATCAAGGTGTCGGTGTCGCAGGGCTGGGTGAGCGCCAACAAGGGCCTCGACGCCAGCAAGCTGACCAGCCCGGTCGACAAGCTCGCCGCCCAGCTCCTCCAGGACCAGAACGCGGTCTTCCGCTTCGACGGCTCGGACATGATGCCGGGCGCGGTCGGGTCCAACGCCTTCTGGAAGCAGTCCACGAGCTGGATCACCGGTCAGAGCACCAAGCAGACCGTCGACAACATCGAAGCCGCCTGGCCGAAGTGATGTGACGCCACGCGGGACCGGTCAGGGCAGCCGCCCGGCCGGTCCCGCGCCGTCAAGGGAGGTGAGATTCGATGTCCACTGCCGAGAAGTTCCTCGAAATGTTCATCGCGATCGGCATATTCGTCGCGGTGGTCGGGGTCATTCTCTTTTTCGCCGGTCGGATCGGTGGTCGGCGGGGCGACCGCTGGGTCGCTTTCCTGTACCTCGCCCCGGCTATTCTGATGCTCGCCGTCGGCCTGATCTACCCGGCCGCACGCACCATTTACCAGTCGTTCTTCGACGCCGCCGGGACCGCCTTCATCGGGCTCGACAACTACCAGACGATCTTCACGTCGCGTGACCAGCTCACGGTCCTGCGGAACACGGTGCTCTGGGTGGTCGTGACGCCGTTCGTGGCCACCGCGGTCGGTCTGCTCTACGCCATCCTGGTCGACAAGGCCCGGCTGGAGTCGTTCGCCAAGGCGCTGATCTTCCTGCCCATGGCGATCTCCTTCGTCGGCGCCTCGATCATCTGGAAGTTCGTCTACGAGTTCCGGCCCGACCAGGTCGGGGTCAAGCAGATCGGCCTGCTCAACCAGATCCTCGTCTGGCTCGGGGGCAAGCCGCAGCAGTGGCTGGTCGAGTCACCGTGGAACACGCTCTTCCTGATCCTGGTGATGATCTGGATCCAGGCCGGTTTCGCGATGACCGTGCTGTCGGCGGCCATCAAGGCCATCCCCGACGACGTGGTCGAGGCCGCCCGGCTCGACGGCGTCACCCCGTTCGGGATGTTCCGTTTCGTCACCCTGCCGAGCATCCGCCCGGCGGTGGTCGTGGTCCTGACCACGATCGGTATCGGCACGCTCAAGGTGTTCGACATCGTCCGGACCATGACCGGCGGCCAGTTCGACACCAGCGTGGTCGCGAACGAGTTCTACAGCCAGAGCTTCCGCAGCGACAACCAGGGGCTCGGCGCGGCCCTGGCGGTCCTGCTCTTCGTCCTGGTGATCCCGATCGTGGTCTACAACGTTCGGCAACTGCGCGCCTCGGAGGCACGATGAGCACCACGAGCGCCCCGCTGACGTCCACCCCGCCGATCGCCCCCGGCGCTCCCGCCGCCACCAAGGCGAAGCGGAAGCTCACCTCACCGTGGGCGTCCCTGATCGCGGTCGTGATCGCGGTGCTGTGGACCCTGCCCACCTTCGGCCTGGCCATCTCGTCGCTGCGACCCGAGCGGCAGATCAAGACCACCGGCTGGTGGACCTTCTTCACCGACCCGCAGGTGACGCTGGACAACTACCGGGAAGTGCTGGACGTGGAGAACGGCGAGGGGCTGGGCAGCTTCTTCGTCAACTCCTTCGTCATCACCATCCCCTCGGTGCTGATCCCGCTCTGCCTGGCGTCGCTGGCGGCGTACGCGTTCGCCTGGATCAGGTTCCGGGGCCGGGACCTGCTGTTCATCGTGATCTTCGCGCTCCAGATCGTGCCCATCCAGGTCACCCTGATCCCGCTGCTCACGCTCTACGTGGACGCCGGGATCGCCGGGCAGTTCTGGACGCTCTGGCTGTCCCACTCCACGTTCGCGCTCCCCCTGGCGATCTTCCTGTTGCACAACTTCATGAAGGAGATCCCGGCGGGACTGCTGGAGGCCGCCCGGGTGGACGGCGCCGGACACGTACAGATCTTCTTCAAGGTCCTGCTGCCCCTGCTCACCCCGGCCCTGGCGGCGTTCGGCATCTTCCAGTTCCTGTGGGTCTGGAACGACCTGCTGGTCGCGCTGACCTTCGCCGGTGGCGGCCCGGACACCGCGCCCATCACGGTCGCCCTGGCCAACCTCAGCGGCACCCGGGGTACCGCCTGGCACCTGCTGTCGGCCGGCGCCTTCGTCTCGATCATCGTGCCGGTCGCGATCTTCCTGCTGCTCCAGCGGTACTTCGTGCGCGGCCTGCTCGCCGGCGGCCTCAAGGGCTGAACCGACGGCCCCGCCGGGCACCGCACCGACGGACGCCGCCATCCCGACCGTGGGGATGGCGGCGTCCGTCGTCCGGCGCCCCGTTCCACGCCGGCCCGTCACCGGGCGCGCGCCGCCCCGCACCCACCCCGGACCGACCGCGATGATGATGGGGCGTACCGGTGGACCCGCCGCACGGGGCCGGTCACGGGTGATTCACCCGGCCCCCGCCCGGGCACACTGGGCGGGAGTCGGCAACGAGATACGGGAGAGGGCCCTGAACATCCACGAGACGAACCAGCAGCCAGCCGGTGGCGCGACCGCCGCGTGGTGGACCGAAGCCGTCATCTACCAGATCTACCCCCGCTCCTTCGCCGACTCCGGCGGGGACGGGATCGGCGACCTGCCCGGCATCACCGCCCGCCTCGACCACCTCGTCGAGTTGGGCGTGGACGCCCTCTGGCTCTCGCCGTTCTACCCGTCACCGCAGGCCGACGCCGGGTACGACGTGGCCGACTACCGCGACGTCGACCCGCTCTTCGGTACCCTCGCCGACGCGGACCGGCTGATCGCCGCCGCCCGGGAACGGGGCCTGCGGGTCATCGTCGACCTGGTGCCGAACCACACCTCGTCCGCGCACCGGTGGTTCACCGAGGCGCTCGCCGCCGGGCCGGGCAGCCCGGCCCGGCAGCGGTACGTCTTCCGGGACGGCCTCGGGTCGGACGGCGCGCAACCGCCGAACGACTGGCGGAGCGTCTTCGGCGGTCCGGCCTGGACCCGGGTACCGGACGGCCAGTGGTACCTGCACCTGTTCGACACCGCCCAGCCCGACCTGAACTGGGACAACCCGGAGGTCCGCGCCGAGTTCCTGGACATCCTGCGGTTCTGGCTCGACCGGGGGGTGGACGGATTCCGGGTCGACGTGGCACACGGCCTGATCAAGCAGGCCGACCTGGCCGACTGGCACGAGCCGCAGGAGATCCTCTCCGGCCGGGAGATCGACAAGCCGCGCCCGCCGATGTGGGACCAGGACGGCGTACACGAGATCTACCGGGACTGGCGGCGGGTGCTGGACAGCTACCCCGGCGGGCGGATCCTGGTCGCCGAGGCGTGGGTCGAACCCGCCGAGCGGCTGGCCGCCTACGTCCGCCCGGACGAGATGCACCAGGCGTTCAACTTCGAGTACCTGCTGGCCGCCTGGACCGCGCCGGCCCAGTACGCGGTGATCACCCGCTCGCTGGAGGCGACCGACGCGGTCGGTGCCCCCACCACCTGGGTGCTGTCCAACCACGACGTGGTGCGGCACGCCTCCCGGCTGGGGCTGCCGGTGGGTACCCCCCGACCGAACGGCATCGGGATCGGCGACCCGCAGCCGGACGCCGCCCTCGGCCTGCGCCGGGCCCGGGCGGCCACCCTGCTGATGCTCGCGCTGCCCGGCTCGGCCTACCTGTACCAGGGCGAGGAGCTGGGGCTGCCGGAGCACACCACGCTCCCCGACGAGGCCCGGCAGGACCCCACCTGGGAGCGCAGCGGCCACACCGAACGGGGCCGGGACGGCTGCCGGGTACCGATCCCGTGGGAGGCGGACGCGCCCTCGTACGGGTTCGGGCCGACCGACGCGAGCTGGCTGCCGCAGCCGGAACTCTGGGCGGAGTACGCCCGGGACCGGCAGCGCGGCGTGCCCGGCTCGACGTACGAGATGTACCGGACCGCGCTGCGGGTGCGCCGGGAGCACGGGCTGGGCCGGGGCACGCTGTACTGGCTGGAGTCCGGCGACGAGGTGCTGACCTTCCGCAACGGGGAGGTGACCGTGCTGACCAACTTCGGCCCGGCGCCCGTACCGCTGCCGGACTCCGCCGAGGTGGTGCACGCCAGCGGCCCGCTCGACGGTGACCGGCTGGTACCGGCCGACGTGACGGTCTGGTACCGCGCCTGATTGTGCCCAGGTGTTAGGAAGGGCCCCTTCCTCTACCGAAAGCGATAAGAAGGGGCCCTTCCTTACAGGTTCTGGGCGCGGGCGTGCAGCAGGTCGTGCACGTCGGTGATGTCCCGGGGGGCGGTCCGCGACGCCAGCCAGTACATGATCCCGGTGGGCAGGAAGAAGAGCTGGAACGCGGCGAGGCCGACCGCGAAGTTGAGCGGGGGCGGGAAGAGCCCACCCAACCGGGTGAAGGCCAGCCCGACCAGTCCGTTGCCGGCCGCCCGGCCCACCCCGTTGACCAGGTTGCCGAGGCTGTAGACGGTGCCCCGGTGCTCGGGCGGGTTCACGTCGGCGATCAGGGCGAACCAGTTCGGCGAGTTGGCCGAGGTGAGCGCGAGCGCGAGTACGGCGGCCAGCAGGCTGAACCCGACGGTCGGCTCGGTGACCACGCTGGCGAGTACCGCACCGGTCACCTGGCCGGCGCCGGCGCCGTCGGGCACGTCGATCCGGATCGGCACGAAGAAGAGCACCAGGTAGAACGGCACGGCGGCGAGGATGCCGACCGACGCGACCAGGGCCCGGCCGCGCAGCGTACGGCGTTGCAGGGCGTCACCGACCAGCCCGCCGACGATGGAGAACACCCCGCCGAGCTGGAACAGGGTGGCGAAGACACTGCCGACCATGGTCGCCGTACCGGTCGAGTAGCCCTGCTGCTGGGCCCGCTCGGCGAAGAGCACCGGCAGCCAGACCAGCGAACCGAAGGCGGCCTGCGCGGTCAGCCCCTGGAGGATCAGCCACCGGTTGGTCCGCCGGTACAGGATGCGCGGCAGGTCCCCCCGGCTGATCCGGTAGTCGTACTCACCACCGGTGGCCAGCGCCCCGGCCAGCTCCGGTTCGCTGCCGCCGCGCCGGATGTCGTAGGTCAACAGGTAGGCCACGGTGGCGGCCAGGCCGACCCCGGTGAGCAGCAGGAACGGTCGGCGCCAGTCGGCGGAGCCGAGCAGCCCGCCGAGCAGCGTGCCGGCCAGCGTGCCGATGCCCTGGGAGAGCCCCCAGAAGCTCATCACCAGCCCGCGCCGCCGGGGGGAGATCAGGTCGGTGACCACCGAGAAACCCACCGAGCCGACCGCGCCGAGCCCGACCGCCCCGACCAGTTGCGCGCCGAGGAAGGTGGGGTAGTTCGGGGCGAACGCGCTGCCGGCGGTGCCGACCGCCCAGAGCAGCGTGCCGGCCATCAGCAGCGGTTTGCGGTTGCTGCGGTCCCCGACGTACGCCCAGGCCACCGCCGCGACCGCGCTGACCAGGAAGGTGACGGCGGTGACCAGCCCGATCAGGCCGGTGCCGACGCCGAGGTCGGTGGCGATCGACCCGTACAACGGCGGCACCAGGCCGATGGCCACGTTGTCCAGCGAGGCGAGCAGCACGAAGACCACCACGCTGTACAGCCGGTGCGCCGCGTTCCCACTGGTCATGCAGGGCACTCAACCAGCAGCCGCGCCGTCGCGCCAGCGCAGGCCGGGGACGGGTCGCGGCAGGCCGGGGACGGGTCGCCGGCCGGTCAGAGGTAGCCGCCGATCTCGGCCGGGGTGGCGGCGTCCGCCGCGCGGCCGGCCCGCAGCGCGTACAGCTCGGCGAGGGTGGCGCCAGCCGGGGCCACCCCGGCGGAGGTGCCGAGCCACCGGGTCGCCTCGGCGTACGACAGCCGGTCGATCTCGATCCGGGCCAGGCAGCGGCCCGGCCGGACCACCGCCGGGTGCAGCCGGGCCAGGTCCTCGTTGGTGGTGATCGCGACCAGCACGTCCCGCCCCTGGCCGAGCAGCCCGTCGGTCAGGTTGAGCAGCCGGGACAGCGCCTGACCGGCCGCCTGGCGGGCCTCGCCCCGGATCAGCTCGTCGGAGTCCTCCAGGATCAGCAGCCGCCACCGCCGGTCGGTCTCCCCGCTACCGTCCTCGTCCTCGCCGACCGCGAGTTCGGCCAGGTAGGCCGGGTCGCCGAAGAGTTCCTCCGGATCGAGGACGCAGTCCACCTGGCACCAGCGGCGCCACTCGCGGGCCAGGGCCCGCAGCGCGGTGGTCTTGCCCGTCCCCGGCGGGCCGTGCAGCAGGAGCAGCCGGCCCACCACGTCGTCCGGGCCGGTGGCCATCAACCGGTCGAGGCCCTGCGCGGCGGCGGCCGGGTAGTTCGACCGGATCGTCGCCCAGTCCGGGGTGGCGATCTGCCGGGTGTCGCGCTGGGCACCCCGGCGCGGGTTCTTGTGCCAGAAACCGACCGGCAGGCTCTCCTCGTCGGCCGGCTCGGCCGCGCCGTCGACGATCCCGTCGAGGACCGCCTGACCGGTCTCCGCGTCGACCGCGGTCACGGTCACCTCGGCGCCCCGCCCCTTCCAGCGGATCGCCCGGACCAGCCAGCCGTCGCCCCGGGCCAGTTGCGACCACTGTTGCCGGTCGGTCGCGGTCCGCAGCACCTCGGCCCGCTCCGGGACCAGTGCCGCGCCGGGGCGGAGCCGGGCCAGCCGGACGGTGGCCGCCCACGGGTGCCGGCCGGTGATGAAATCGGCCAGCGCCAGGGCGTCGATGATGTCGCAGGGCGTATCGGCGTCGTCGTACTGGAGGACGGACGGCAGCTCGGTGCGGGACACGCAACGATCATCGGCGAGCATCCATCAGCCGTACAGTCGTTTACCCGGAATCGGACAGCCGGCCCCCCGGGGTCAGGGACGGAGCTGGTCGACGATCCGCTCCCGGGCCTCGGCGTACCGGGCCCGGATCGCCGGAACCTCCGGTGCGTCGTACCGCTCGGTCCGGCCGGTCGACCAGGTCGGCGGCGCGGCACCGCCCAGGGCGACCCAGGCGGCCTGCCGGGCCGCCCCGTCGGCCACGTACTCCCCGGGCGGCGGAACCAGCACCGGTACCCCGAAGACCTGGGGCGCGACGGCCCGGACCGCCGCCGAGCGGGCCCCGCCACCGACCAGGACCACCCGGCGCACCTCGGCCCCCTGGGCGCGCAGCGCGTCCAAGCCGTCGGCGAGCGCGCAGAGCATCCCCTCGACGGCGGCCCGGGCCAGGTGCGCCGCCGTCGCGGTGCGCAGGGTCAGGCCGTGCACGGCTCCGGTGGCCTCGGGGCGGTTCGGGGTCCGCTCCCCCGCCAGGTAGGGGACCAGGACCAGTCCGTCCGCGCCGGCCGGGGCGGCGAGCGCGAGGTCGGACAGCTCGTCGAGGTCGACCCGGAGCATCCCGGCGGCGGCGTCCAGCACCCGGGCCGCGTTGAGGGTGCAGACCAGGGGGAGGTACCGGCCGGTGGCGTCGGCGAACCCGGCGACGGTGCCGGTGTGGTCGGCGGTCGGCACGTCGGCGACGCTGAACACGGTGCCGGAGGTGCCGATGGAGACGATCACGTCCCCGGCCTCGGCGCCCGCGCCGAGCGCGGCGGCGGCGTTGTCTCCGGCGCCCGGCCCGATCGGGGCACCGTGCGGCAGCGCACCGGCCGGTTCCGCCGGCCCCCGCACCGACGGTACGGCCGGCTGCCGACCGAGGGCCAGTTCCAGCAGGTCGGGCCGGTAGTCACCGGTCGCCGGGGACCAGTAGCCGGTGCCGCTGGCATCGCTGCGGTCGGTGGCCAGCGCGGCCGGTCCGGCGGCGCCGCCCAGCCGCCAGGTCAGCCAGTCGTGCGGCAGGCAGACCGCGGCGACCCGGTCGGCGTGCTGCGGCTCGTGCCGGGCCAGCCAGCGCAGCTTGGTCACGGTGAAGCTGGCCACCGGCACCGAGCCGACCGCTCCGGCCCAGGCCCGGCGGCCGGCGTCGCCGCCGCCCAGGTCGGCGATCAGCTCGTCGGCCGCCCCGGCGGAGCGGGTGTCGTTCCACAGCAGGGCCGGCCGGACCACCTGTCCGGTGTCGTCCAGGCAGACCATGCCGTGCTGCTGGCCGGCGACCGAGACGGCGGCGACGTCGGCGAGCCCACCGGCCTGCCCGACCGCCGTCTCCAGGGCCTGCCACCAGGCCGCCGGGTCGACCTCCGTACCGTCCGGGTGCGGTGCGCGCCCCTGCCGGCGCAGCTCACCGGTCGCCGCGTCGCGGACGACCACCTTGCAGGACTGGGTGGACGAGTCCACCCCGGCGACCAGTGGCATCTGCTCTCCCCTTCCGGGTCAGCGGGCGCCGAACAGGTGCTCGACGGCGAGCTGGTTGAGCCGGACGAACCCGAAGCCCCGGGCCGCGACGGCGTCCACGTCGAAGTCCTCGAAGGCGGACCGGTCGGCCAGCAGGTCGGCGCAGCTCTCCCCGGCGGCCAGCGTCGGGGTGGCCAGCTCGGCGACCTTGCTGACGGCGAGCGCCTCGGCCACCTCGGGGTCGGCCCGGAAGGCGGCGGCCCGTTCCTTGAGCAGCAGGTACGTGCGCATGTTCGCCTCGGCGGAGGCCCACACCCCGGCGAAGTCCTCGGTGCGGGACGGCTTGTAGTCGAAGTGCCGGGGGCCGTCGTACGCCGGGCCGCCCCCGGGGCCGCCGTTCTCCAGCAGGTCGACCAGGGCGAACGCGTTGAGCAGGTCGCCGTGGCCGAAGACCAGGTCCTGGTCGTACTTGATGCCGCGCTGGCCGTTGAGGTCGAGGTGGAACAGCTTGCCGTGCCAGAGCGCCTGGGCGATGCCGTGGGCGTAGTTGAGCCCGGCCATCTGTTCGTGGCCGACCTCCGGGTTCAGGCCGACCAGCTCGGGGTGGGCCAGCTCGTTGATGAAGGCGAGGGCGTGCCCGACGGTGGGCAGCAGGATGTCGCCGCGCGGCTCGTTCGGCTTGGGCTCGATGGCGAAGCGCAGGTCGTAGCCGGCGTCGACGACGTACTGGGTGAGCAGGTCGACGGCCTCGCGGTAGCGGTCCAGCGCGGCCCGGATGTCCTTGGCGACGTCGTACTCGGCGCCCTCCCGGCCGCCCCACATGACGAAGGTCCGGGCGCCCAGTTCGGCGGCGAGGTCGACGTTGCGCAGGACCTTGCGCAGTGCGTACCGGCGGACGTCGCGGTCGTTGCTGGTGAAGCCGCCGTCCTTGAAGACGGGGTGGGTGAAGAGGTTGGTGGTGACCATCGGTACCACCAGGCCGGTCTCGTCGAGTGCCGTGCGGAACCGGGCGACGTGCTGGTCGCGGGTGGCGGCGTCGGCGCCGAACGGGATCAGGTCGTCGTCGTGGAAGGTGATCCCGTACGCCCCCAGCTCGGCGAGCCGGTGCACCGCCTCGACGGGGTCGAGGGCGGCCCGGGTGGCGTCACCGAACGGGTCACGGGCCTGCCAGCCCACCGTCCAGAGGCCGAAGGAGAACTTGTCGGCGGGAGTGGGCCGCAGCGTCATCGGTGACCTCCAGGAAACGTCCACGATTTGTTTATCGGTTGAATTATTTGGTCGGAGTGTGACACTGTCAAGGCCGTGCAGCAGTCCCGTAGCGAACCCGGCCGGCGCCGACCGGCCGCCGCCGACGTCCGGGGTGGGCACCCGGCCCGGCAGGCCAGCCTGCGTACCCACAACCTCGCCCTGGTGCTGCGGCACATAGCCGACGCGCCGCACCCGCCGTCCCGGGCCGAGGTGGCCACCACCACCGGGCTCACCCGGGCCACCGTCTCCGCCCTCGTCGACGACCTGCTCGCCGGTCACCTGCTCGCCGAGGTCTCGCCGGCCCCCCGCACCGGGGCCGGGCGCCCCGCACAGGGGCTCGTCCTCGCCGACCACGGCCCGGCCGGGCTCGGCCTGGAGATCAACGTGGACTACCTGGCCACCTGCCTGATCGACCTGACCGGCACGGTACGGCACCACGCCGTGCACCGGATCGACCTGCGCACGGTCAGCCCGACCACCGCCCTGACCCGGATCGCCGACCTCGCGGTGGCGGCCCGGACCGAGGCGGCCCACCAGGGCCTCACCGTCGCCGGCACGGTCCTCGCGGTACCCGGACTGGTCAGCGGTGCGGGGCTCGTCCGACTCGCGCCGAACCTGGGCTGGCGGGACGTGGACGTGCCCGCCGTCCTCGCCGGACACCCGGGCATCGACAGCCCGGCGGGCGCCTCCCTCGTGGTGGAGAACGAGGCGAACCTGGCCGCCCTGGGCGAGTTGCACGCCGCCCCGGCCGGCCCGCGCAGTTTCGTGCACATCTCCGGTGAGATCGGCATCGGTGCCGGCATCGTGCTGGACGGCGCCCTGTTCCGGGGGGCGCGCGGCTTCAGCGGCGAGATCGGGCACCTCGCCGTCGAACCGGGCGGCCGGCCGTGCCGCTGCGGCGCGCGGGGCTGCCTGGAGCCGTACGCCGGCCTGGAGGCGATCATGGCCGGTGCCGGCCTGGGTCGGACCGACCTGCCGGCCGGTGCGGCGGTCGCCCGGCTGACCCGGCTCGCCGAGGCCGGGGACCCGGCGACCTGCCGGGCGTTGGCCGAGGCCGGCACCGCCCTCGGGGTCACCGTGGCCGGGGTCGTCAACCTGCTCGACATCGAGACCGTCATCCTCGGGGGCGCCTACGCGCCGCTGACCCGGTGGCTGCGGCCACCGGTCGAGGCGGAGATCACCGGTCGGGTGCTCACCGCCACCTGGTCCCCGGTCACGGTCCGGGCCGCCCTGCTCGGTGCCGACGCGGCGGTGGTCGGCGCCGCCGGTTCGGTGGTCCGCCGGGTGGTCGAGGAACCGGCGGACTGGCTGGCCGGCACGGCCTGACGCGACACCGGGGGCACGGGTCGGCGCGACACCGGACGTACGGGTCGAACCGCCGGACGCACGGGTCGACCGGCACGGGCACGCGGGCGTGCCCGGTTCGGCGCGATGGGCGGGACCGGTACCGCTCGGTACGCTTGCCGTCAGGCAAGCAGGCGGTCCGAGGAGTGTCACCCAGGCATGTGTACAGGTCAGCGGACCCGGGTTCCCGGTCACCGGCGGTGACCGCAACCCACGAACTGCTCGACGCGTTCCGCGACGGGATCGTCGTCACCGACCCCACCGGCCGGGTCACCCTGGTCAACGCCTGCGCCCGGGTCCTGCTGCCCGAGGTCACCGTCGGCGCGCCGCTGCGGCAGTGTGCGGTGGCGGCACTCGCCCGGGCCGTCGCCGGGGGCACCCCGACCTTCACGGCCGAGCACCACGGGCGGCATCTGAGCGGCCGGTACCAGCAGCTCTCCGACGGGCGGTCCGCCTGGTACGTCCGGGACGTCACCGGGGAGCAGGCCGGTGCCGACGCGCTCCGCGCCGAACAGGCCCGGACCATCTTCCTGGCCGAGGCGGACCACCGGCTCGGACTGTCCCTGCACCACGGACGCACCCTCGCCGAGGCGGTCACCCTGCCGGTCCCCCATCTCGCCGACGCCGCCATCGTGGTGCACCAGCCCGTGGTCAGCGGCACCGGAGAGCCCGGCTGGCTGCGGTACACCCGGGACGACGACGCGCCGGTCAGCGGTCCGCTGGCCACGCTGCCCCCGACCGCCGTACCCGGGCTGGTCCGGGCCCTGCACGGGGAGCCGGGCCGGGTCGACCGGCGGACCACGACGGAACCGGCGGGCCTGGTCGCACTCCTGCCGGCGACGTTCGGGCGGCCGGGTGCGCTGCTGACCGTGCCGATGCCCGGTGCCGGCGCGGTCGCAGGGGTCCTCGTGGTGGTACGCCGGGCCGACCGTCCGGGGTTCACCGACCGGGACACCGACCTGGTGCACCGGTTCGCCAGCCGGGCGGGGGCGGCCCTGGCCACCGCCGAACTCTACGGGCAGCAGGCCCACCTGGCCCGGGTCCTGCACCGCAGCCTGCTCCCGCCGACGCTGCCGCGCCTCGCCGGCGTCGAACTCGCCGGCGGGTACCGGGCTGCCGGGGACGGCCTGCGCATCGGCGGCGACTTCTACGAGGTCCTCCCCACCGGGCCCGGCGGTGTGTTCGCCCTCGGGGACGTCAGCGGTCGCGGGGTGGAGGCGGCGGTGCTCACCGGCCAGGTCCGCCAGTCGTTGCGTACCCTGCGGCTGGTCGAGCAACGCCCGCGCGCCCTGCTGCACCTGCTCAACCGGGCGCTGTTCGACGCACCGGACGCCGCCCGGCGCAGCCGGTTCACCACCCTGCTCCTGGGTGAGATGCGGACCACCACCGGTGGCGGTCTGCTGCTGCGGATCGCCGGGGGCGGGCATCCCGCACCGCTGGTGGCCCGGGCCGACGGAACGATCGACCGGGTACCGGTGGGCGGGATGCCGGTCGGCGCGTTCGCCACGGCCCGGTTCGCCGAGACCGGGATCCGGCTCGCGCCGGGTGACCTGCTGCTGGCGTACACGGACGGGATGACCGAGGCCCGGGGCGGCCCCGACGGCACCGACCGGTACGGCGGACGGCGGCTCCGTCGGGCCCTGGCCTCAGGTGCCGGCCTGCCACCCGAAGCATTGGTGGACCACCTGCTGCACCGGTTCGACGGTTGGCTGGGCGGTCAGGCCCACGACGACATCGCGATGCTGGCGATCCGACCCGCGAGCCGGACCGGCTGAGCGGCGCGGCTGCGGCGGACCGGCCGACGGCGGCACCGACTGCGGAACCCGGCCGACTGCGGAACCGGGCCGGTGCCAGCCGGTCCCGGGCGTTCTCAGGCCGACCGGACGGTCGCGGTCGGGTCGGCCGGGCGGGCCGGGCGGCGCCGCACCGGACGCCGTGGGAGCTGCTCGGGGACGTCACCGAACCCGCCGACCGGGACAGCCGGGCCGGCCGGCTCGGCGGCCGGGTCGAGCGGCAGCGGCTCGGTGTCGGACGGGTACGGGTCGGCGGCCGGGTCGAGCGGGGCCGCCGGCTCCGCGATCTCCCGGGCGACCTCGTCGAATTCGGACAGCCCGCGCAGCAGCGCCTGCTGTCCCTCCGGACTCATCGCCCGGAGCACCTCGGTCAACCGTCGGCGCCGCTCCGCCCGCTGCTCCCGCAGGAGTTCCCGGGCCGCCTCGGTGAGATGCAAAGAGATCTCGCGCCGGTCGGTCCGGCCCGGCTCGCGTTCCAGCATGCCGGCGGCGACCAACCGGTCGCAGAGCCGACTGGCCGACGAGAGCAGCATGCCGAGGGACTGGGCGAGTCGGCGCAGGTTGATCCCGTCCTGCTGCTCGACGGTCATCACCGCCCGCAGTTGGGAGCCGGACAGCCTGCTGGTGGCGTGTTCCCGGGCCGCGTCCCAGACAGCCAGCAGGGCGCCCGCCACGCCGTCGAGCGCAGCGGCCATACTCGGATCCGGTCCGCCTGGACCATTTTCTCTGGCCATGGTGCGCCCGAGACTACCTCGCTACCGCAGGTCGCCGGGCCTGCCAAGGGGAGATGAGATGTACGACCGGGTAACGACGGTCCGCCGGGCACTCACCGGGTCTCCGGCCGACGCGCTCGTGGAGCGGCTGGCGGTGGTACTCGACACCGGGTACGGGATCACCTCCACCGAGTTGCTCCAGGTCGACTACCGGCTCTCCGCCCTGCTGCCGCTGACCGGTGGGGACGCCCTCACCGCCCCCGGCCACCCCGCCTGGCGCTGCTTCGACCATCAGGAGCCGGTGCTGCACGAGGGGGTCGGCTACTTCCCGGTGAGCGCCCGGGGCGACCGGGTGGGGGTGCTGCGGCTGGCCCCGGTGCCCGACGACCCGCAGGGGTACGCCGAACTGGCCGAGATCGGCACGGTGCTCGCGCACGAACTGAACTGCGTCGACGCCGGGACCGACCGGTACACGGTGGCGGCCCGTACCCGCCGGCTGACCCTGGCCGCCGAGATGCAGTGGGAACTGCTGCCCGGGCGGAGCCGGGTCCGGCCCTCGTTCAGTCTGGCCGGCCAGCTGGAGCCGGCGTACGCGGTGCGCGGGGACAGCTTCGACTGGTCCGACGACGGGCACCGGCTCTGGCTGTCCACGGTCAACGGGATGGGCGAGGGGGTGACCGCCTCGGCGCTCACCGCGCTGGCCACCCACGCGCTGCGCAACGCCCGCCGGGCCGGACTCGCCCTGGCCGACCAGGCCACCCTGGCGGACCAGGCGGTCTACGCCTGCCACCGGGGGGAGCAGCACGTCTCCGTGCTGCTGATGGAGTTGGAACTGGCCACCGGGCTGATGACCGTGGTCGACGCCGGTTCGCCCCGGCTGGTGCTGCTGCGCGAGGGCAAGGTCATCGAACAGCCGCTGGACGCCCAGTTCCCGCTGGGCATGTTCGACGGCACGGAGTACGAGTCACAGCGGTTCCAACTGGAGGTCGGTGACCGGCTCTTCGTGCTCAGCGACGGCGTGGTGGACGCCACCTCGGCCGCCGGCCGGTACGGCGAGAGTGCCCTGGACCGGTTCCTCCGCCGGACCGGGGCGATGGCGCCGCTGGAGGCGGTCCGCTCGCTCCTGGGTGACCTGCGGGCGTTCGTCTCCGCCGAGCTGAACGACGACGCCGTGGTGGTCTGCCTGGACTGGACCGGTCCGCAGCCCTGACCCGGGTTCCCGGCCGGCCCGGGCCACGCGGGCGGCCCGGGTGGTGTGCACCGGCCGGGTCAGTACGCTCCGCGGCTGTTGACCACCGCACCGAAGGTCTTCCAGAGGATGGTCAGGTCCGAGGCGAGGGACCAGTTCTCCACGTAGTAGAGGTCGAGCCGGATGCCGTCCTCCCAGCTCAGGTCGGAACGACCGCTGACCTGCCAGAGCCCGGTCATGCCCGGCTTGACCAGCAGGCGCCGGGCGACGTCACCGTCGTACCGGGCCACCTCGGAGGGGAGCGGCGGTCGCGGGCCCACCAGGCTCATGTGCCCGAACAGTACGTTGGCGAGCTGGGGCAGCTCGTCCAGCGACCACTTGCGCAGGAACCGGCCGACGCGGGTCACCCGGGGGTCGTCGCGCATCTTGAACAGCAGCCCGTCGGTCTCGTTCCGGACGGCCAGCTCGGCCAGTAGGGCGTCGGCGTTGACCACCATGGTGCGGAACTTGTAGACACCGAACTCGACGCCGCCCTGCCCCACCCGGGTCTGCCGGAAGATCACCGGCCCCCGGCTGTCCAGCTTGACCAGCAGGGCGATCAGCGCCAGCGCCGGCAGGGCCAGGGTGAGCAGGAAGAGCGCGATCGCCCGGTCGAAGAAACCCTTGATGATCTTGCGGAGGCCCCGGAACTCCGGTGCCTCGACGTGGATCAGGGGCAGCCCGGCCACCGGACGGGTGTGGATGCGCGGCCCCGCCACGTCGGTCAGCGCGGGCGCGACCACCAGGTCGATGCCGGTCCCCTCCAGCTGCCAACCGAGCCGGCGCAGCCGGGTGGCGGTCAACTCACCGGAGGCGGTCACCGCCACGGTGTCCGCTCCGGCGGCCAGCGCGGCGTCCGGGATGCCGCGGAACGAGCCCACCACCGGTACGTCGCCGAGCCGCTGCGGCACCGGGGCGAGCAGCGCGTCGGGAATGCAGGCACCGACCACCTGGTAGCCGGCGTACGGCTCGCGGTGCAGGGTGTGCACCAGCTCCAGCACGTGCGCGGTGTCCCCCACCACCAGCACCCGACGGGACCAGCCGTACCCCCGGTACCGGGCCTTGTGCAGCATCTTGCGGGCCGCGAACCGGGCCACCACCAGGCCGATCGTCCCGACCAGGAAGGAGATGCCGAGGAACCCCCGGGACACCCCCACGTCGGCGATGTAACCGGCGATGGCGATGGCACCGGCCAACCGGAGGCTGCCGCTGCTGACCCGGCGGTACTCGTCGGCGCCGTACCCGATCACCCGGTCGTCGTAGCAGCGCAGCGCCTTGAGCGAGACCAGCCAGGCCAGCACCAGGCCGGGCGCCACCAGGAAGTAGGGGATGTCCGAGCCGATCGGCTCGTCACCACCGAACCGGGCGACGTACCCGACCAGGACCGCCAGCACCAGCACGGCCGTGTCGAGCACCAGCAGGCCACGCAGGTAGGCACGCTGCCGGAGGCGGGCCGTAGTGGCCGACAGCCCCGGAGCGGACGCCCGGGGCGTCCGCGTGGGGCTCAACACGGTCGCCGAGGTCACCGGCCCCTCCACTCGCTCAGGTGTGCCGTGACCGGCTACCGGATCCCGCCGTGCGGTCCGTGGTCCCGGGCACCCCGACATCTTGTCGTACGCATTATCGCCGCAGCGTACTTCGGACGGATTACCGTCACTTTTCCGCCACCCCGTATTCATTCGTCACCGGAGGTGACGGAACCTGCACCCGGCTTCCGGTGGACCACCGGTCACCCGGCGGTTCCGGGCACCGGTCCGCCCACCGACGGTGGCACCGGCTCAGCGCGGCGCGTTGGGGCGCAACGCGATCGCCTTGAGGAAGATGTCGCCGATCCCGGTGGGATCCTCGGTGATGAAGACCCCGCCGCCGGTGACCTTCGTGATCGACTCCAGCTCGGCCTGACTGGTCCCGCCCCCGATACCGATGATGACCAGCTGGATCGGCCGCTCCGGGTCGTTGATCCGCTTCAGCTCGCTGAGAAGCTTCTGCTGGGTGATCCCGTTGTCGTCCTCGTTCTTGCCGTCGGTGAACAGCACGATCGAGTTGACCCGGCCGGGCTCCCAGTTCTCCTGCACCGTCCGGTACGCGGCGAGCACCGTGTCGTAGAGGCCGGTGTCCCCGTTCGGTTTCGGGGCGACCGTGCCCAGGGCGGCCTCCAACCGGCTCCGCTGACTGGACAGCGGACCGATCGGCACCAGTTCCCGGTAGTCGCGGCTGCCCACCATCTCGGTGGAGAAGACCCAGAGGCCGAGTGCCCAGGAGTCGTCGAACAGGGCCAACCCGCGCCGGGCCGCCGCCACCGTCACCTGTTCCCGGGTGGCGTTGCCGGCGGTGGGTACCAGCTCCTTCATCGACCCGGAGACGTCGATGACCGCGAGCATCCGCCCGGACTGGGTGGCGATGGACCAACTGGAGACGACCTTCTCCAGAGCGGCCGGGTCGGGGGATCCGGCCGCCTTGCCACCGGAGGACGCCGACGCCGCCGGACTGGCGGCGCCGCCCGGGCCGGGCGCGCCCTGCGGGGCCTGGAAGCCCTCCCCCCAACCACCGTCCGGTGCCCGCAGCCCCTGACCGGCGAGCCGGTTGCGGAACTGGGCGGTGTTGAGCACGGCGAACAGCCCGTCGGCGGCGGCGGCCTTGGCCGGTTCGATGCCGGGCAGCACCGCGTACGGGTAGTCCAGCGCCAGGGGCGCCGGCTCCAGGTAGAGGGCGGCCAGCGGGATCGGGGGCTGCTTCGCGTTGTACGCGATGACGTCCTCTTCGGAGAGCGGCGCGGCGCTCAGCGAGCCGGCGATGGACGCGGCGTCGTCGGCCCGGGGGAACCGGGCGAGCAGGTCCTGACGCAGGGCGGACCGGCCGGTGGCCAGAGCGCGTAACGCACCGGTGGTGGCCTGCTGCGCGTCCCCACCGGAGGCGCTGGCCGCGCCGGCCAGGGCGAGCAGACCGGCCAGCCCGGCCGCGTCCCGGGTCGGCTCGACGATGCCGGTCCGCAGCCCGGTCCCGGTGGTCACGTCCCGCAGCAGGTCGGCCCAGGTCAGTTTCTTGTCCGGCCAGCCGGCCCGGGTGGCGACCGGCTCCGGCATGGCGACCACCACCGGGCTGCGGGCCACGGACGCGCCGTTGGTCGGCGCGAACGCCGTCGCCCCGCCGCTCCTGAGCCGCAGCAGCCAGGTGGACGAGTCGGGCAGCCAGACGTCCGGGGCGACCGCCGTACCACTGGCCTGGCCGACCCCGGCCAGGACGGCGCCGTGCCGGGCGGCCACCACGGCGGCCACGTCGACCGGGTCGGAGTCGGTGACGTCCACCGCGACGCACACCCCGTCGACGGCGGCCCCGTCGGCCGACCACTGGGCGGCGGCGGCCTGCACGGCCGGCGCGATCTCCGGGGCGGCGGCCACGGTGAGCTGGACCTGACCGGAGCAGGCCGGCTGCACGAGGCGCTGGTATCCGAACCATGCTCCCGCGAGGACGACAACGAGCGCCGTCGCTGCTGCGACGGCGCCTGCTCCTCGGGTACCCCTATGCATGCGATGGCGGCCGGACACGCCCCTATCTTGCGGACCGCCCCTGAGCAGGACCACAACCGTTCGGACGAAAGTTACTCAGAAGAAACAGTTGACCCGCAATTCGTCACCCTGAGTCACATTGGCAGGTCGTTCCGGTCAGGATCGATCGATCCGCAGACATCGTCCGCCACCGCCGGCAACCCCTGCTCTCCCCCCGAGTAACCGTTTCGCCCTGCGCGCCGCCGCCGTCGACGGCCCCGCCC
>NZ_WVUH01000279.1 GCF_017614955.1 Micromonospora echinofusca | reverse complement strand
GCCGGGGCGGGGGAGAAAAGCGACGTGGCGCCCACCGGGACCGGTGGACGCCACGTCGGCGCATTCATCTCGGGTGGGCCCGCGCCCGCCCGGTCGGCTCAGCGACGCGACTCGCCGCTGCCGACCTCCTGCCGCTCGGGGCGCGGCTCGACCGGGGGGTGCCCCGGCGAGACCGGCGCCTCGGCCGGCTTCTCGATCGGGTAGAAGAAGCCCTTGATGGCCGGGCCGAGGGCGCCGAGCCGGTTCATCTTCTTCGGTACCACCCAGCCGACGTACTCCAGGCCGTGACCGTCGTGGCCGTCGCCACTGCTCAGCGGCTGGTGCACCTCCTCGAACCGGCCGTCCGGCAGACGCCGGATGATGCCGGTCTCGACACCGTGCGCCAGCACCTCCCGGTCGTGCTGCTGGAGGCCCAGGCAGAGCCGGTAGGTGATGTAGTAGGCCAGCGGCGGGACGATGAGCAGACCGATCCGGCCCGCCCAGGTCATCGCGTTCAGACTGATCCGGAACTTGTCCGCGATCACGTCGTTGGCGCCGGAGAGCGTGAGCACGATGTAGAACGACACCGCCATGGCGCCGAGCGCGGTCCGGGCCGGAACGTCCCGGGGACGCTGGAGCAGGTTGTGCGTGCCCTTGTCCTTGGTCAGCCGCGCCTCGATGAACGGGTAGAAGATCGGCAGCATGGTCAGGATGCCGGGGAGCACCACCGTCGGCCAGAACAGCGGCGGGATGACGTACCCGTCACCGATCGGGATGTTGATCTCCCAGGCCGGCATGAGCCGGGTCGACCCGTCCAGGAACATGACGTACCAGTCGGGCTGGCTGGCCGCGGAGACCACCCACGCCTCGTACGGGCCGAAGAGCCAGATCGGGTTGATCTGGAACAGACCGCCCATCAGCGCGATGACCCCGAAGACGACCATGAAGAAGCCGCCCTGCTTGAGCGCGTAGCGCGGGAACATCCGCTCGCCGACCACGTTCTCGTTGGTCCGGCCGGGGCCGGGCCACTGGGTGTGCTTCTGCTTGAAGACCAGCCCCAGGTGGGCGCTGATCAGGGCGACCAGCAGGCCCGGGATGAGCAGCACGTGGGCGATGAAGAACCGGCTGATGATGATGTCGCCGGGGAACTCCCCGCCGAACACCGCCGCGGTGGCCCACGACCCGATCACCGGGATGGAGAGCATGATCGCCGAGGCGATCCGCAGACCGGTGCCGGAGAGGCCGTCGTCCGGCAGCGAGTAGCCGGTGAAGCCGGCGAGGAAGCCGATCCAGAAGAGCAGCGTACCGATGATCCAGTTCGCCTCACGCGGCTTGCGGAACGCGCCGGTGAAGAAGACCCGCATCATGTGCACCACGATCGCCGCCATGAACAGCAGCGCCGACCAGTGGTGCATCTGCCGCATGATCAGGCCACCCCGGACGTCGAACGAGATGTCCAGGCTGGAGGCGTAGGCGGCGGACATGTGGGTGCCCCGCAGCGGCGCGTAGCTGCCGTTGTAGGTCACCTCGGTCATCGCCGGCTCGAAGAAGAAGGTCAGGAAGACACCGGTCAGCAGCAGAATCACGAACGAGAAGAGCGCGATCTCGCCGAGCAGGAACGACCAGTGGTCGGGGAAGACCTTGTTGAGCAGGCGACGCAGCGGGGTGGCCACCTGGAACCGGTCGTCGACCCCGACGGCGGCCTTGCCGGGGAGGGCCCCCACATCTACCTTTCGGCGCTTCACGGCCGCTCCCAGAAGTCTGGTCCGACCGTCTCGGTGTAGTCGGACTTGGCCACGAAGAATCCCTCGTCGTCCACCTCGATCGGCAGCTGGGGCAACCGACGGCTGGCGGGGCCGAAGACGGGCTTGGCGTTGTCGGTGATCAGGAACTGCGACTGGTGGCACGGGCAGAGCAGCCGGTTGGTCTGCTGCTCGTAGAGGCTGGCCGGGCAACCCGCGTGGGTGCAGATCTTGGAGAACGCGGTGTAGTTGCCCCACATGTAGCCCTCGTGCCCGACCTTGGCGTTGGCCTGGCGGGCGGTCTGTGCGTCCGACTCGCGCAGGTGGATCAGCAGGGTCGGCGAGTCGGCGTGCCGGTTGCTCACCCCGTGCGGGATGCCGGGGAAGACGGTGATCTGCCCACCGGCGCTGACCTCCTCCGGCCGGACCGGGGTGCCGTCCTCCCGGACCAGCCGGACCAGCTTGCCGTCGTGCGGGGCGAAGCCGGTGGTGAACATCTGGTTGTTCTTGTGCGGCTGGTTGATCAGACCGCCGAGCAGCGGCGCGGCGGCGACCGCGCCGACCGGCGCGAGGCCGGCGAGCAGCGAGATACCGAGCAGCGGACGGCGCTTCACGCCCAGCTCGTCGGCCATGTAGAGCATGGTGTTGCCGACGATCTTGCGGTCCTCGTCGGAGGAGGGCGCCATGTGCCGGTCCTGGATCGACACCTCCTTGGGCAGCAGCTTCTTGCCCCAGGTGAGGATGCCGAACCCGACGAAGAGCAGCGCCAGACCGAGGGTCAGCCCGAGCAGCGGCGTGTAGAACTTGTCCGCGCCCGCGCCGGCCTCGTACTTCCACGGCCACCAGATGTAGATCACCAGGAACGCGGTGGCCGCGACCCCGGTCAGCAGGAACATGCTGGCGACCGTCCGGGTCATCCGCCGCTCGGCCTTCGTACCGGCCACCGGGAACTGCGGCTCGTAGTGGACGATCTCGATGTCGTCCCGACGAGCGCCTTCCTGGACGATCTGGAAGCGGCTCAGCTTCGGGTCGTCGATGTCGAACTCGCCGCCGGCTGCGCCGTGGGCGGTGGTGTCGGTGTGGGTGCTCATGACTTACCCGCAATCCACAGGCTGGCGAAGACGAGCGCGACGATGCCGACCAGGAAGATGGCCAGGCCCTCGGTGGAGGGCCCGTAGCGGCCCAGGTTGAAACCGCCCGGGTCCTGGTCGTTCTTCAGCGTCTCCTGGATGTAGGCGATGATGTCGGCCTTCTGCTCCGGACGGAGCTGGTTGTCACCGAAGACCGGCATGTTCTGCGGCCCGCTGAGCATCGCCGCGTAGATCTGCCGGTCGGTCGCCGGCCTCAGGCTCGGGGCGAACTTGCCGGACGACAGGGCACCACCGCCACCGCCGAACGCGTGGCAGGAGGAGCAGTTGACCCGGAAGAGCTGGCCACCGGCGGCCACGTCACCCTCGGACGCGAAGTCGTCACCCTGCGGGACCTGCGGACCCCCGCCGAGTTCCTGTACGTACTGTCCGAGCTGACGGACCTCGTCGCTGGTGAAGACCCGCGGCTTCCGCTCGGCCTGCGCCTCCTGCCGGGCCATCGGCATCCGGCCGGTGCCGACCTGGAACTCCACCGACGCCGCGCCGACCCCGACGAGACTCGGCCCACGGCCCTCGATCCCCTGCGCGTTGCGGCCGTGGCAGGAGATGCAGCTCACGTCGAACAGCGCCTTGCCCTCGGCGGCGGCGCCGGACAGCTGCGGGGTGTCCTGCGCCTGCAGACCAGGCGCGAAGACGGTATAGGCGCCACCGGCCAGCGTCAGCGCGGCGAGCAGGCGTACCGCGGCACCCAGCCGGCGGCGGCCCCTGCTGCGCGCTGCGGCGCGCTGGCGCAACCGCGCGAGCACACCGCGATGGCGGTCAGGGGTGTCAGAAGTCATGGCCTGTGTCCTTCGGTTTCTGGACCTTGTCTCAGGGACTTGAAGCAGCGACGGGTAGGTGACGCCAAGATCACTGGAGCCAGTAGATCATGCCGTAGAGGCCGATCCACACGACGTCGACGAAGTGCCAGTAGTACGACACGACGATCGCCGCGGTGGCCTGGGCCGGGGTGAACCGGCCCATCGTCGTACGGATCATGAAGACGACGAAGGCGATGAGACCGCCGGTCACGTGCAGGCCGTGGAAGCCGGTGGTCAGGTAGAACATCGACCCGTAGCCGTCGGCGTTGATCTTGACGCCCTCGTGGACCAGCTCGCGGTACTCGTTGACCTGACCGAGTACGAAGATCAGGCCCATCACGAAGGTGACGGTGAACCAGCGCCGCAGGGCGTGTACGTCACCCTTCTCCGCCGCGAACACGCCGAGCTGGCAGGTCACCGAGGACGCCACCAGGATCACCGTGAAGGTGGTGGCGTAGGGGATGTTCAGTGCCTCGGTGTGTTCCGCCCACTGCTCCGGGGCCGCTGCGCGGATGGAGAAGTACATCGCGAACAGCGCCGCGAAGAACATGAGTTCGCTGGAGAGCCACACGATCGTCCCGACGCTGACCATGTTGGGTCGGGTCAGCGAGTGGATCCGGCTCTTGTCAATGGCTGGGGCCGCAGTCACGCGGTCATTATTGCCCCTGACCGGCGCCGCCGATCGGCGGGGTGGCAAACCAGTGGCATTCCCGGGCCGACGGAGCTGCCCGGGTTAACCTGGCATAGCCTGAAAAGCGTGCTGCACCTCGATCCGTACCCCACCGGCGGCCCCGACCCTGCGGGCGGTCCGGCGGTCCTGGCCGCGGGCGGCGGGACCCCGCCCCCGTTCAGCGTCTCCTCGATCGTGACCGAGGCCAGCCTGGACAACTGGCTCGCCGTCGGCCTGGTCGTCGCCGCCGCCCTGTACCTCTACGGCGTGCACCGGTTGCGCCTGCGCGGCGACCGCTGGCCGGTCCTGCGGACGGTGTTCTTCCTCGGCCCCGGCCTCGGCGGCATCGCCGCGGTGACGGTCTCCGGGCTCGGCGCCTACGACACCACCCTGCTGTCGGTGCACATGGTGCAGCACATGGTGCTGTCGATGGTGGCGCCGATCTTCCTGGCCCTGGGCGCCCCGGTGACCCTGGCGCTGCGGACCCTGCCCGCCCGACCCCGCCGGGTACTGCTCGCCGTGGTGCACAGCCGGTACGCCCGGGTGCTGGCCTTCCCGCTCACCGCGTTCGCGATCTTCGTGGTGAACCCGTTCGTGCTCTACTTCACCGACCTGTACCGGCTGACGCTGGAGAACTCCTTCGCGCACGAGCTGGTGCACCTGCACTTCATCATGACCGGCTGCCTGTTCTTCTGGCCGCTGGTCGGGCTCGACCCGCTGCCGGGCCGCTGGCCCTACCCGGCCCGCGCGCTGCTGATGGTGCTCTCGGTGCCGTTCCACACCGTGCTGGGGCTCACCATCATGGAGAGCAGCACGCTCTTCGGCGGCGACTGGTACCCGTCGCTGGGGCTGGACTGGGCCGACCCGTGGACCGACCAGGAGGTCGCCGGCGGCATCCTCTGGGCCGGTGGCGAGTTCGTCAGCATCACCATGCTGGGCGTCCTGGTGGCGCAGTGGATCCGCCAGGCGGAACGGGAGGCCCGGCGGGTCGACCGGGACCTGGACCGCCAGGAGGCCCGGCAGGAGGCCCGGGATCGGCGGGAGGCCCGGGATCGGCGGGAGGCCCGGGATCGGCGGGAGGCCCGGGACCGCCAGCAGGCCGGGCAGCAGGTCACCGAACCGGCCGGATGACGCGGATCACGGCCCCGGATCGGCCCCGACGGGGCGACCGGTACGATCAGCGGGCAGCTACGACGTGGGAGCCTTGCGACCGATGAGCGATCGTCTTTACACCGTCCTGCTCTACAGCGACGACCCGCAGGTGCGTGACCGGATGCGGCTCGCCGTCGGCACCCGCCCCGCCGCCGACCTCCGGGTCGAGTTCGTCGAGGCGTCGAACTACGCCGAGTGCATCCGTCTCGTCGACGACTACGAGATCGCCCTGATGCTGCTCGACGGTGAGGCGACCCCCGGTGGTGGGATCGGCATCGCCCGGCAGATCAAGGACGACCGCGAGGACGCCCCGCCGACCTGCGTGGTCATCGCCCGGGCCGCAGACCGCTGGCTCGCGTCGTACGCCGAGGTCGACGCCACCCTCATGCACCCGCTCGACCCGGTGACCACCGGTCAGACCATCGCCGAGCTGCTGCGCACCCACGCGACCGCCTGAGGCGGCACCGGCACCGGCGCCGGTGACCCGTCGCGCCCGTCCACGATCCACCCTCGTACGGGAGGCCCACCATGGGCGAACGGACCTGGCCGAGCCTGCTCGCCGCACTGCTGCGGGCCGAGGAGCTCTCCACCGCCGACACCGCCTGGGCGATGGGCGAGATCATGGCGGGTTCCGCCACCCCGGCCCAGATCGCCGGTTTCGTGGTGGCGCTGCGCGCCCGGGGCGAGACCTCGGCGGAACTGGCCGGGCTGGTGGAGGCCATGCTGGCCAACGCGGTACCGGTGGAGCTGCCCGAAGCGGTGCGGGCGACCGCGCTCGACGTGGTCGGCACCGGTGGTGACCTCGCCCACACGGTCAACATCTCCACGATGACCGCGCTGGTGGTGGCCGGCGCCGGGGTCCGGGTGGTCAAGCACGGCAACCGGGCCGCGTCGTCGTCCTGCGGTACGGCCGACCTGCTGGAGTTCCTCGGCGTCCCGCTCGACCTCGGCCCGGCCGGGGTGGCCCACTGTGTCACCGAGGCCGGCATCGGGTTCTGCTTCGCCGCCCGGTTCCACCCGGGGATGCGGCACGCCGGGCCGGTCCGGCGGGAGCTTGGCGTGCCGTCCGCGTTCAACTTCCTCGGCCCGCTGACCAACCCGGCCCGTCCCCGGGCGGGTGCGGTCGGCTGCTTCGACTCCCGGATGGCCCCGGTGATGGCCGGAGTCTTCGCGGCCCGGGGCGACTCGGTGCTGGTGATGCGGGGCGAGGACGGGCTGGACGAGTTCAGCACCGCCGCTCCCACCCGGTTCTGGGTGGCCGCCCAGGGCACCGTCAGGGAGTGCGTGGTGGACGCGGTGGACCTGGGTGTACCCCGGGCCACCCTGGCCGACCTGCGGGGCGGGGACGCGGCGTACAACGCCGCCGTGGCACGCCGCCTGCTCGCCGGTGAGAAGGGTCCGGTCCGGGACGCCGTACTGGTCAACGCGGCAGCCGCGCTGGCCACGCAGGGCCCGCTCGACGGTGACCTGACCGAGGCGATCCGCACCGGTCTGGACCGGGCCGCCGAGTCGATCGACTCGGGTGCCGCCGGCCGGGCCCTGGACGCCTGGATCGCGGCGGCCGGGGTGGCCCGCACCCTGGACTGATCTCCCGCCCCGACCAGGGTCACCACCGGGTCTGATCCGGTCCTGACCAGCGGTCGTGCGAAACTACACGGTGGTAGTTCCGCTGGCGCCCGGGAGGGGACACGACATGGGTGACCGCGAGCTGTACTGCGAAGACTGCGGTGCCGAGACGCTGTTCGAGACGCCGCCGTGCCAGGACGGGCACGGCGCCGACTGCCCGGAACTGGTCTGCACCGGCTGCGGTACCGCGCTGCTGACCGCCGGTTTCCCACCGCTCCGGGCGGCCCGGGGCGGCACCCGGACCGACGCTCCCGCCCGCCGGCACCGGGCGGCCTGACGGGCCTGCCGACCAGGGCGGGCCGGCCGCACGACGACGAAGAGCCGGTGCCCCACGATCGGGGCACCGGCTCTTCGGTGGTTACGGGTACTGCCGGCGGCAGGTCAGTGCTCGGCGGTCCGCCGGGTGCCGGAGTAGTACTCGAAGAGCAGGCCGCAGGCGGCGAAGGTCACCGCGACCAGCCCGAGACCGAGCAGCCAGAACTGCCAGAACACCAGGCCCAGGCCGGCGATCGACGCCGCCAGCGCCAGACCGAACGGCCAGTAGCTGCCCGGGCTGAAGAAGCCGATCTCGCCCGCGCCGTCGGCGATCTCGCCGTCCGGCCGGTCCTCCGGCCGCAGGTCGATCCGGCGGGAGACGAACCAGAAGAAGCCGCCGCACATCGCGCAGAGCAGGAACGACAGGGCGAGCGCCACGGTGCCGACCCATTCCACCCCGCCGCTCGTACCGGCCGTCCAGCCGGCGTAGACGAACGTGATGAAGAGCAGGAACCCGGCGACGACGCCGAAGATCTTCCACTCAGTCTTCATGCCGGATCCCTCAGCTTCCCGAGCCGGCCGGAGCGCTGTCCGGGTTGAAGTTGCTTTCCGTACGGCGGGTCTCGAACGGGAAGGTCGTCTCGGCGAGCGGCTTCTCACCGATCGACTCCAGGGCCTCCTGGGTCGACTTCCCGGCCCGCTTGGCGGCGAGGAACTGGTCGTACTTCTCCGGCGAGACGACCCGCAGCTCGAAGTTCATCATCGAGTGGTACGTGCCGCACAGCTCGGCGCACCGACCGACGAACGCGCCCTCGGTGGTCAGCTCGGAGACCTCGAACACGTTGCGGACCTTGCCCGGGAAGACGTCCCGCTTGAACAGCATCTCCGGCACCCAGAAGGAGTGGATGACGTCCTTGCTGGTCTCCTCGAAGCGGATGCTCCGGCCGGTCGGCAGCACCAGGACCGGGATCACCTCGGTGGTGCCGAGCGTGGAGGCGACCGTGTTGGCCTCCGGGCCGACCCCGTCGCGGTAGTTGAACTGCCAGTTCCACTTGAAGGCGACGACCTCGACGGTGACGTCCGGGTTCTTGGTGACCCGGTCGACGTCGGTCTGCACGATCGCCGTGTAGTAGAAGAGCACCGACACGATCAGGATCGGCGCGATGGTGTAGAGGAACTCCATCGGCATGTTGAACCGGGTCTGCACCGGCAGCTCGTTACCGCGCTTGCGGTAGCGGATGACGCACCAGAAGATCAGGCCCCAGACGAAGACGCCGACCGCGAGCGCGGCGATCGTCGACGCGATCCAGAGGTCGTACATCCGGTTCGCCTCGGGCGAGATGCCGCCCTGCGGCCAGCCGAAGCCGTCGAACGCCGCACCGACGTCACAGCCGGTGAGCAGGAACAGCAGCGCCGTCCCCCCGACACCGAGCCCGGCGAGTCGACCCGCACCACGCCGCCGGCCGCGCCCACCGGCCTGCGGGGAAGCGCTGTGCCGTACGGCCGACGGCCGTACATCCGAACTCCTTGCGACCACCTGGTCCTGCCTCCCTAGCGCGCCGCCGGTGTGTGTTGACCAGCTCCGGCGGCAAAGGCGTCACCGACGGTCGCAGATTACTCGACCATGCAGGGCTGGACGGCCTTGGGGTGGCGTCTTGGCCCCAATGGGGGATCTTGAGCGTCGGCGGCACGCTACCGTTGGCATCCGTGAACTCCCCCGGTGTCTACCTGGACGCGGCGAGCGCCGCACCGCTGCACCCCGTGGCCCGGCAGGCGTTGCTGGCCGCCCTCGACGACGGCTGGGCCGACCCGGACCGGCTGTACGGCCAGGCCCGCCGGGCCCGCCAGCTCCTCGACGCGGCCCGGGCCGCGACCGCCGAGACGCTCGGGGTACGCCCCGACGAGGTCTCCTTCACCAGCAGCGGTACGACCGCCGCGCACGCGGCCGTGCTGGGTGGGCTCACCGGTCGCCGACGTGCCGGGGGGACCCTGGTGCACTCGGCGATCGAACACTCGGCGGTCCTGCACGCGGCGCACCGGCACGTCGCCGCCGGGGGCACGGCGGTGGCGGTACCGGTCGACCGGCTCGGTCGGCTCGACCTGCCGGCCTGGGAGGGGGCCGTTCGGGCCCCCGGCGTCGCGCTGGCCGCCCTGATCAGCGCCAGTCACGAGGTGGGCACCGTGCAGCCGGTGGCGCAGGCCGCCGAGGTGTGTGCCGCAGCCGGGGTCCCGCTGCACGTCGACGCCGCCCAGTCGGTCGGCCGGATACCTGTCCCGTCGGGCTGGTCGGTGCTGACCGCGAGCGCGCACAAG
>NZ_WVUH01000278.1 GCF_017614955.1 Micromonospora echinofusca | reverse complement strand
CGCGTCCACCCACTGCCCCCACTGCCCCGTTACCGCCGATCCGGGGTCTGGCCACGCTGGCGCGCCAGCCCGCCGACCCGCACTGGCGGCACCGGCTCAGCCTGCACCTCGCCGACCTGCACCGCTCCTTCGCGCTGCACATACGGCTGACCGAGGGGCCCGACGGCCGGTACGCCGAACTGCTCGCCGACGAGCCCCGACTGGCCCGCCGGGTACAGATCCTGCTCCGCGAGCACATCGCGGTGGACACCGCGCTGCACGCCCTGCGCCGCCGGGTCGACCTGCCCGAGGCGGGCGCCGTCGAACTGCACGGATGGCTGACCGCTCTCCTCACCGAGCTGCACCGGCACCGCCGGCACGGCGCCGAACTGGTCCACCAGGCGTACCAGACCGACCTCGGCGGCGAGACCTGACAGCGGGGACGCCCGGTCGGGGAACCGCCGGCGCCGGACGCCCGTCAGAGTGGACATGCGCCGACGTACCGCCCTGCTGGGCCTCCCGCTCCTGATGATCCTGGCCGCCTGCGCGCCGGCCGGCACGGCAGGCCCGTCCGGTGACCCGGTCGCGCCCTCCGAGCACCGCTGGGCCCGGTTCGACCAGCGGGCGGCCGAGGTCGCCGAGAGCTGGCGCCGGTCCGCCGCGTCGACCGCCTGGCGCACCGGGTACGTCCCGCTGGGCGACGCCACCGTGCTCGTCGGCGACCCGGGTTTCAGCGGCGACACCAAACAGGCGTTCCTCAACGGGTGGTACCGGGACCAGGTGGCCCTGCCGGCCCGCACCCCGGCACCCGGTACCGTCCGCTTCCCCGACGGCACCCTCACGGTGCCGCTGATCAGCGCCGCCGAGGCGTACCGGCAACTCGACCGGGGTGACCCGCCGCCCTGCGCGGCCCGCCCGGCACGGCCCCCCGCGACCGGCTCCGGGCCGGACAGCGCCGTCAGCAACCCGGCCGACACGGCCTGCATCCCGCTCACCGTGACCGGCGTAAAGCTCGGCACCGCCCAGGTGGCCACCAGCCGGGGGCCGGCGACCGTGCCGGCCTGGCTCTTCACCGTGGAGGAACTCGCCACGCCGGTGGCCCGGCTGGCGGTCGCCCCGTCCGCCGTGGCGCCGGTCCCGTCGGCGTCGGTACCCGCGAGCCCGGTCGACGGCCTCGTCGTGACCCAGGAGCTGACCGCCGCCGACGGCACCACCCTCAGCTACAAGCTGGGGATCGGCGCCTGCGACAGCTCCCCGACCGCTCTGGTGGCCGAGTTCGACGACATCGTGGTCATCGGTGGCGGGATCATCCCGTCGACCGGGATCTGCACCGCGCAACTCGTGCTCGCCCCGGTCAGCGTCACCCTCGACGCGCCGCTCGGCGCCCGACCGGTGCTCGACGGGGTCACCGGCCAGCCGATGCTGCGGCCGGGCGGCTGACACCTGTGTTCCGGGCACGCCCTACAGCGCTGTTCCGGGGCACGCCCTACAGCAGCGGTGGGACCGCCGTGCTGACCGGTACCGCCAGCACGGTCGGTCCGTCACCGGCCAGCGCCGCCGGCACCGCCTCGACGAGCTGCGCCACCGTCCCGACCGGGTGCGCCGTGGCGCCGTAACCCCGGGCGACCGTCACCAGGTCCAGACCGGGCAGGTCCAGCCCGGGTACCCCCGGGGTCTGCTTGAACTCCGCGAACGACTTCAGGATCGCGTACTGCTGGTTGGCGGGCACCACCACCAGCAGGGGCAACCGGAGCTGGGCGGCGGTCCAGAGCGCCTGTACGGAGTAGTGGAACGAGCCGTCGCCGATGACCGCGATCACCGGCCGGTGCCGTCCGGTGTCCCGCTCGGCGAGCGCGATGCCCACCGCGGCCGGCAGCCCGTACCCCAGCCCGCCGCTGGCCATGGTGAAGTAGGAGGCGGGCCGGGTGGTCGGCAACTGTCGGCGGAGGGCGGCCAGGTTCGACGGGGACTCCTGCACCAGTACGCTGTCCGCCGGCCGGACCCGGGCCAGCGCGGCGAAGAGCGCGTCGGGGGTGAGCGGCTCCCCGACGGCCGGTTCCTCGGGTTTCCCGGGGGTCGGGCGGGTTTCCGGCGGTGGCCGGTCGGCCGGCGGTACCAGCTCGGCCAGCGCGGCGAGGGTCAGACCGGCATCCCCGAGCAGACTGTCCCCGACCGGCGCGCGGGCCGCCTCGGCCGGATCGTCGGTGACGTGCAGCAGTCGGGTACCCGACGGCAGGTGCTCGCCCGGCACGTGCGGGTAGTACCGGAACACCGGGCCGCCGACCACCAGCACCACGTCGTACCCGCGCAGCCGCTCGGCCAGCGGTGCGATGGCGTACGGCAGCACCCCCTGGAACAGCGGGTGGTCCTCGGGGAACCCGGCCCGCTCCGACGCCGGGGCGGACCAGGCGGGCGCCCGGAGCCGCTCGGCCAGCGCGACCGCCTCGGGCCAGGCCCCGCCCCGGTCCACCGCCGCCCCGAGGACCAGGACCGGGCGGCGGCTGCCGGCGAGGATCGCCGCGAACCGGCCCAGCCGCTCCGGGTCGGGGGCGACCCGGGTACTGACCCCACGGACCACTGCGGGCCCGTCAGCGGGCTGCTGCCAGTCGTCCAGGGGCAGGGAGAGGAAGACCGGCCCGGCGGGTGGCTGCACCGCCGTGGCGTACGCCCGCATCAGCGCCGCCGGGATGTCCTGCGCCCGGACCGGTTCGTGGCTCCACTTGACGTACGGCTGGGGCAGCTCGGTGGCCCGGGGGCTGGCCAGGCGGGGTTCCAGCAGCAGCATCTCCCGGCTCTGCTGCCCGGCGGTGACGATCAGCGGGGTGCGGTTGTGCCACGCGGTGACCAGGTTCCCCATGCCGTTGCCGGTACCCGGGGCGGTGTGCAGGTTGACGTGCGCGGGGCGACCGGTGGCCTGGGCGTACCCGTCGGCCATCGCCACCGCGCTGGCCTCCTGGAGGGCCAGCACGTACCGGAAGTCGGCGGGGAACCCGGTCAGGAAGGGCTGCTCGGTGGAGCCGGGGTTACCGAAGACGGTGGTCAGCCCGAGCGTGCGGAGCAGGTCGTAGGTGGTGTCCCGGACCGTCGCCATCGGAATGCCCCCGTGTCGTGGATCCCGGAGCGGTGGGGTACCGGGCTCTTGCCAACATTCCGAATTTATCGGGCAGAACCGGCGCTGTCAGGCCGTCTCTTCCGTCACGCAGACAGACCTTAGCCAGCACCCCGGAGGCAGGCTAATGTGCCAGGCATGGCACTGACTGCACTCATGATCTCGATGGACCGTGCGGTCCCGGGGGTCGGGACCGGTGGGCTCTCCGTACCGGTGCGCGGCTGACCATGACCGGCATCCAGGGAGAGGGGCAGGCGATCGGGGGTCGATCGGTGGAATCGATGACCGGGCAGCTGCTCGTCGCCACGCCGACGTTGAAGGACCCCAACTTCGACCGGACGGTGGTGCTCCTCGTCGCCCACGAACCGGGCGGCGCCCTCGGTGTGGTGCTCAACCGGGCGACCGAGGTGCCGGTCTCCGACGTGCTCGGGGACTGGAGCCGGCTGGCCCGGGACCCGGCGGTGCTCTTCGAGGGCGGCCCGGTGCAACCCGACTCGGCGATCTGCCTGGCCCGGATGCGGCACCCGGTACGCCGGATGAAGGGTTTCCACCAGATCTCCGGGGCGGTCGGCACCATCGACCTCTCCGTCGACCCGGAACGGCTGCGGGAGAGCCTGACCGGCATCCGGGTCTTCGCCGGGTACTCCGGGTGGGGTGCCGGCCAGTTGGAGCAGGAGATCGCCGACGGCTCGTGGTTCGTGCTGGACGCGCTGCCCGGGGACGCCTTCGTCGACCGGCCGGACGACCTGTGGCCGATGGTGCTCCGGCGGCAGGGCGGGATGATGGCCGCCGTGGCCCATTTCCCCTCGGACGTCACCCTGAACTAGGCGTCGCCCGGAAGGGGGACCCCGCGAGATGACCTTCGCCCCCGGCATGTGTATTATTTCGCAGGTGCCCGGGACACCGGGAGGAACACCAGCAAGGGGCCGTGGCGCAGCTGGTAGCGCACCACACTGGCAGTGTGGGGGTCAGGGGTTCGAGTCCCCTCGGCTCCACCTTGTTGAGCAGGGTGAACCGGCATCAGTCGAAGACTGGTGCCGGTCTTTTGTTGTGGTCGAAGGGCTGGGGTTCGGCCCGTTGGCTCGACATGTTTCACCCGCTGCTCGATGTTTCTTCCGGCATCGCCCACCGTGCAGGCATGGGAGCTGAGCCTTCGGCTGCGCGAGCGCCGTGAGGAGCTGGGCATGACGGCGGTCGCGGCCGGTCGGGCGAGCGGCATCACCCAGGCGTACGTCTCTGGCGTGGAAGCCGGCCGGGTCAAGCTGCCCGCCGACCGACTGGCACAGCTCGTGAAGATCTACGAGATCGATCCGCGCGAGGCTGTCGAGCTGGAGAAGCTGCGGGTCGGGGCGATGCAGCGGGCCTGGTGGCATCAGTTCTCGCAGCTCTTCCCGGCTGACTTCCTCCGCTTCCTTGGCTACGAGGCCGGCGCCGACCACATTCGTAGCTACGACAACGAGCTGCTGCACGGGTTGTTGCAGACCGAGGAGTATGCCCGCGCGGTCATCCGGGGTGGCAACACCTACGTCCGGCTCACCGAGATGGACCGGCGGGTCAACACCCGGATGTCCCGGCAGCGGCGATGTTCTCGTAGTACGCGGTGAAGCGCGAGTCGGCGAGGGTTGACCGGGGACCAGCCGCTCCGGCTCACCACCGTGGTGGCCGAGGGCGCGTTGCGTCAGCAGATCGGCGGGCCGGCGGTGATGCGGGCGCAGCTCGACCATCTCGCCACGCTGATCACCGAGCGGCCGGAGCAGATCGAGATCCGGGTGATGCCGTTCAGCGCCGGGGCACATCCCGCACTCGGTGGCCCGTTCCAGATTCTGTTGTTCCCGTCGCCCCGGCTGCCCGATCTGGTCTGGCAGGAGATCCTCACGTCGAGTGACATCATCGACCAGTCCAGCCGGGTCGCCGACTATGTGATCACCTTCGCCGAGGCGCGGGAGCGGGCGTTAGGCTCGGAGGAGTCGCTGGCCCTCATTCGGCGGATCGCCAGGGAGATGACGTGATGGCCCCTCACTCCACCCCTGGTCGTGGCTGGTTCAAGTCCTCCCGGAGTTCCAACAACGCGGCCTGCATCGAGGTCCGGTTCGTCGGTGGCGCGGTGGACGTCCGGGACACCAAGGATCGGAGTGGTCCGGTGCTCGCCTTCGACGCCACCGCCTGGACCAGCTTCGTCGCCGGGTTGAAGGCCGGGCAGACGCTGCGAGCCTGAAGGTCGCCACCGCAGGGGGCGAGCAGTGGTCGCCTACCGTGCCGGGGCATGGGTGCACTCAAGCCGTGGCACGTCACCGCTCTCGTCTGCTGCCTGCTGCCGTTCATGACGGCTCTGGTCGGCACGATCGTCGTGCTCAGGAAGCGGGGACGCGTCCGTCGCTGAGTCGGGCACCGGCGCCCGACTCAGCGATCCCATCGGATCGCTCCGCGCCTGTGCGCCTTGCCGACACAAGCAACTTGGCGTCGATCTTGCACTTTGGGCCCCTCCTTTGTCCGTCTTGCAACTTATGTCGGGGCCATAAATGCAAGATCGACGCGAATGGGGTGGCGGCGGAACCTGCCGACCGCCACCGCGACCCGTGCTGCTGGGAAATTTGACTGATCACCAATTCGCCGCGCGGGCGGCCCGCCATGGCCGAAAGAACAGGTCGGCCTCATGGGAGCCGGTGGAATGCGTGAAGAGGGGGTCGTGAACCCCGCTCAACCGGTTACCGTTGTTCTGGGTGTGCCGGTACCTCGGTGGGTATCCACATTCGGCCACGAAGAATGACGGAGTGGATACGTAGCGTAAATGCGCCTGGCTGTGGCGCAGATTCCCCTGACTTTCGGTAATCATATTTGCGCACCGGGTGATAATTGCTGGTCGGGCCGGGTGTTGAGCCTGTCCTCCCTGGTCAGGGAGCGGATATGGCGACACGTGAAAATCATTCGCATTTCTTTCCCGATCGGCCGAGCATAGCCAGGTTACGATCCGGCTAATAACAACAAAAGTAACGAACTTGTTTCCACAATTGGCGGTTCGGGCAGTCTTGGTTGGGCGATAAGACCTGACCTGCTGCCTCGACTAGCGACCGGCTGACCAAATTCGTAGCCTTGCAGCGGTACGGGGGGAAAGACATCCGTGACTGTGCAAGCGGTGGTCCGTAGCTCGGGTTCTGGTCACGACCCGAAGCCCGGCGGTGGGACAGGCATCCCTCCGCCAGTCAGGCGTGTGGAGGGTTGGCGATGCTGACCTTCCCGGCTGCCTCTCCCCGCGACCTCTCGCCCGAGGAGGCGCACGTGGAGTTACGTATCCTGGGCCCGCTGGAGGTTGTCGCCAACGGCAATCGTCTCGATCTGGGAGGTCACCGACAGCAGGTGGTGCTCGCGAGCCTCGCGCTCGAAGCCAACCGTCTCGTCCCGATCGCCCGACTGGTCGAGGCCATCTACGGGGAGGATCTACCCCCGACCTCCCGGGTACAGGTGCAGATCTGCGTCTCCGCGCTGCGCCGGCTCTTCGCCGCCCACGGGTACCCCGACGCGATCGTCACCCGGTCGGGCGGATACCTGCTCCGGGTCGACGAGGGTGCCCTGGACCTGCACCGCTACGAGGAGCTGCTGACCCAGGCCCGGCAGGCCCGGGACGGCAACCGTGCCGAGGAGGCCGTCCGGCACTACCGGTCGGCGCTCGGCCTCTGGCGCGGTACGGCGATGGAGGGTCTGGACAGCCGGCTGGTCCAGTCGGCGGTCACCCGGCTGACCGAGCGACGGATCAGTGTCAACGAGGACTGCATCGAGCTGGAACTCGAACTCGGCCGGCACCGGGACCTGGTCGCCGAGCTGACCGACCTGGTCGAGGAGTACCCGCTGCGGGAGCGGCTGCGCGGGCAGTTGATGCTCGCGCTCTACCGGTCCGGGCGGCAGGCCGAGGCCCTTGAGGCGTACCGGGTGGCCCGGCGCCGGCTGATCGACGAACTCGGCCTGGAGCCCAACGAGTGGCTCCAGCAGCTCCAGCACGCGATCCTCACCTCCGACGCCCGGCTGAACCTGGCCACGTCCCCGCCGGAACCGGGACTCGCCACACCCGCCACACCCACCGACCCGCCCCGCCGGCCGGCCGGTCCGGCCGTGGCCGAGCCGGCGGCCGTCGTACCCTGCCTGCTGCCCACCGACATCGCCGACTTCACCGGCCGGGCCAAGCAGACCGACGCCATCGAGCAGCAGTTCGCCCTGGCCGCCGAGAACCCGGCACAGCTCGCCGTACCGGTGATCGTGATGGCCGGCAAACCCGGCGTCGGCAAGACCACGCTCGCGGTGCACGTCTCGCACCGGGTCGCCGCACGGTACCCGGACGGGCAGCTCTTCGCCGACCTGCACGGCCGTACCTCCCAGCAGGTCAGCCCCACCCAGGTGCTGGAACGTTTCCTGCGGGTGCTGGGCGTACCGGGTACCGGCATCCCGCAGGGCCTGGAGGAGCGGGCCGAGATGTACCGCGACCTGCTCTCCGACCGCAAGATGCTGATCGTGCTGGACAACGCCGGCGGCGAGGACCAGATCCTGCCGCTGCTGCCGGGCACGCCGCACTCCGCCGTCCTGATCACCAGCCGGAGCCGGCTCACCGGCCTGCCCGGTGCCACCCACATCGACCTGGAGGTCTTCGACACCCGGCACTCGGTCGAGCTGCTCTCCCGGATCGCCGGGGCACCCCGGGTGGCCCGGGAGGCCGGCGCGGCCACCGAGCTGGCGGAGCTGTGCGGGCACCTGCCGCTGGCCCTGCGGATCGCCGGTGCCCGGCTGTCGGCCCGGCCGCACTGGAGCGTCGGGCAGCTCGTGGAGCGGCTGGAGAACGAGGCCCGCCGGCTCGACGAACTCAAGCACAGCGGCATGGGGATCCGGGCCAGCATCTCGCTGACCTACGACAGCATGGCCGAGGACGCCCGGCGGCTGTTCCGGCTGCTCGCCGTCCTGGACTTCCCGCACTTCTCCGGCTGGGTCGGTGCCGCCCTGCTGGACCAGCCGCTCGCCGAGGCGCAGGACCTGCTCGACGACCTCGCCGACGCGCAGCTCATCGAGACCGTCGGGACCGGGAACGGGCTGCACAGCCACTACCGGTTCCACGACCTGATCCGGGTCTTCGCCCGGGAACGGCTGGCCGCCGAGGAGTCCACCGCCGACCGGCAGGATGCGCTGGAGCGGGTACTCGGTGCGTTGCTGCTGGTCTGTGAGCGTGCACACCGGGGCGTGTACGGGGGTGACTACCTCAAGCTGCACAGCGACGCCCGGCGCTGGCCGCTGCCGGACCGCCTGGTGGCCCAGCTCGTCGACCCGCCGCTGTCCTGGTTCGAACGGGAACGGCTGACCATCGTCGCGGCCGTCCGGCAGGCCGCCCGGGCCGGTTTCGTCGAGCACTGCTGGGACCTGGCGCTCACCGCGGTGACCCTGTTCGAGTCCCGGATCTACCTCAACGACTGGCGGGAGACCCACCGGATCGCCCTGGCCGCCACCCAGCAGGAGGGGAACGACCGGGCGACCGCCGCGATGCTCTACTCCACCGGCTCGCTGCACATCGTGGAGCAGCGGTTCGACGAGGCCCGCAAGCGGCTGGAGGCCGCCGCCGAGCTGTTCCGGGACTCGGCGGACTGCCAGGGGGCCGCGCTGGTGATGCGCAACATCGCCTTCATCGACCGGATGTGCGGCAACTTCGAGGCGGCCACCGACCGGTACGAACGGGCACTGGAGATCTTCCGGCAGGGCGGTGACCTGGTCGCCGCCGCGTACGTGCTGCACAGCCTGGCCCAGATCAAACTGGAGACCGGGGACATCGACACCGCGCGCCGGCTGCTGCCCGAGGCCCTGGAACTGAGCCGCCGGGCCGGCAGCCGCCGGGTCGAGGCGCAGGTGCTGCACCGGTTGGGGGACGCCTACCTCCAGGCCGGTGAACCGGGTGCCGCCGCTGAGGCGTTCGGGCAGGCGCTGATCGTCGTGCAGGACATCGGTGACCCGGTCGGTGAGGCGTACGCGCTGCACGGGCTGGGCATCGCGCACCTGCGGGCCGGGGAGACCATCGAGTCGGGTACGGCGTTGCAGACCGCGTTGCGGCTGGCCAGTACCGCCGGTGAGCGGTTGATCGAGGCACGGGTCTCGCTGGCGCTCGGTGAACTCGCCCTGGCCTGCGGCAACCCGCCGCAGGCGGTGGTGCACCTGCACCGCGCCCTGGGGCTGTTCCGGGCCATCCAGGCGCCGCTGTTCGAGTACCGGGTACTCGCCATGCTGACCGACGCGTACGCCGCCGCAGCGGGCGAGGACGAGCGGTTGGCGGCGGCGGTCCGGCCGTTGGACCGGCGCCGGGAGCTGCGCATCCCGGTGCCGCCCCGGCAGTTGCCGGGCGACCCGGACCGGGCGAACGCCGGATCGGGTATGGCCGACCGGGGTCGACCGGCGCCGTCCTGACCCGCCACTCGACCGTCCTGACCTGCGGATCAGCGGTCGGATAGCGGAGGATGCCGGTCGGATAACCGCGCGATGGCCGGCTCCGGATACGACTGTGGACCGCCGTCCGCCCGGAACTCCCGGGGGACGACGGCCCACATCGGACCTATTGCGCTGCTCACCCCCAGGGGGTGTTGTCCCTCGACGGGGGCGGGCTGGTGGTGGAC
>NZ_WVUH01000277.1 GCF_017614955.1 Micromonospora echinofusca | reverse complement strand
CCCCGCCCCCGAACCAGGCCGAAAAAGGTCAGGGCCGGCGCTATGCCGACCCTGACCCTAGGTAGAACCTGGGGTGACTGATGGGATTTGAACCCACGACACCCGGGACCACAACCCGGTGCTCTGCCAACTGAGCTACAGCCACCATGCCGTCCACGCCCGGAATTTTTCTCCCCCGGGCGGGGCGCCGACCAATGATAGCCATACGACCGGACCCCGCGTCGACCGGGTTCGGTCCTGCCGCGTCACAACTCCGCAGCGATCGCCTTCGCCGCGTCCACGTCCGGCCCCGGCAGGGGTACGAAGACGGTCCGCCGGTAGTACTCCAGCTCCCGGATGCTCTCCCGGACGTCGGCCAGGGCCCGGTGGGCCAGCCCCTTGGCTGGTTGCCCGAAGTAGACCCGGGGGTACCAGCGCCGGCACAGCTCCTTGATCGAGGAGACGTCGACCATCCGGTAGTGCAGGTGCGCGTCGAGCCGGGGCATGTCCCGGGTGATGAAGCCCCGGTCGGTGGCGATCGAGTTGCCGCAGAGCGGGGCGGTGCGCGGGTCCTTGACGTAGCTGGTGACGTACTCCATGACCAGGTCCTCGGCCTCGGCCAGGGTCACCGTCGAGCGCCGGACCTCCTCGGTCAGCCCGGACTTGGCGTGCATCGTCCGGACGATCTCCGGCATCCCGGCGAGCACCTCGTCGTCGGCGTGGATGACCACGTCCACCCCGTCGCCGAGCACGTTGAGATCGGAGTCCGTGACGAGCGCGGCGACCTCGATCAGCGCATCCCGGCCGAGGTCCAACCCGGTCATCTCACAGTCGACCCAGACGAGAAGATCAGCCACCGGGACAGACTACGCGCAGCCCATGCCCCCGCGCCTCACCAGCATGGGCAGATCAGACCGCTAGGGTTTCCCCGTGCCAGCCGATCCCACCCTGCCGACGACCATCGTCGAGGACGAACCGGACGGGCGTACCGTCCGCCGTCTGGTCACGGTGGTGGCGTTGGTCGCCGTGCTACCCGCGCTCTACCTGCCCGGACTCGTCCACGACTTCTTCGACCTGAAGATCTACATGCGGGCGATGGACTGGTGGGCCGCCGGGAACCCGCTCTACGACTACGTGCAGCCCGATCGGGTGCAGGGTGAGTTGTACTTCACCTATCCCCCGTTCACCGCCCTGCTGCTGCGCCCGTTCGCCGTCCTGCCGCTGGGCGTCACCGTCGCCATCTTCACCGCGCTGACGGTGGTCGCGGTGGTGGCGACCACCTGGTGGCTGATCCGTCCGGTGGTGGAGCGGCACGCCCTGCCCCGCTGGTTCGCCTTCGCCGTGGCGGTCGTCGGGGTACTCGCCGTCGAGAGCACCCGCGAGACGATCACCTTCGGGCAGATCAACATGCTGCTGGTCGTGCTGATCCTGGCCGACCTGCTGTTCGCCGTACCCCGGGGGTCGCGCTGGGCCGGGGTGGGCGTCGGCCTGGCGACGGCGCTCAAGCTCTATCCGGGCATCTTCGTCGTCTACCTGCTGGCTGCCCGGCGGTGGCGGGCGGCGGCGGTGGCCTCGGCGACGGCCGCCGTCGCGACGCTGCTGGCGGCGGCGGTGGCCCCGGCCGACTCGTGGCGGTTCTGGACCCACGAACTCTGGTCGACCGGGCGGGTGGGTCGCACCGACTACACCGGCAACCAGTCGCTGTTCGGGTTGCTCAGCCGGTTCACCGCGCCGGACCGGCCGGATCCGCTGTTGTGGCTGCTGCTGGTGGCGCTGGTGACCGGGTACGGGCTGTGGCGGGCGGCGGCTGCCGCCCGGGCCGGGGACGAGGTGGCCGGGCTGGCCCTGACCGGGCTGGTGGGCGCACTGGTCAGTCCGATCACCTGGACGCATCACGTGTACTGGTTCGTCCCGGCGCTGGTGGTGCTGGTGGACGCCGCGCTGTCGGCCCGGCCCGGCCCGGGGGAGGTCACGGGTCGGCGCCGTACCCGGCTGCTCGCCGGGGCCGCCCTGCTCTACCTGGTGATCACCTACGGGGTGGTCTCGTTCTACGACTGGGGGGTGGCGGTCGAGCGGACCGATTCGCCGGTCGAGTTCGTCCTGCGGAACACCTACGTACTGGCTGCCCTGGTGTTGCTGGTCGCCCTACCGGTCCGCAAGGATGCCGCGCCGGAGGCGGTACGGTAGCCGCCCGCCCACCGCAGCGGGGCTGACCACCCCGTCGACACTACCGGGAAGTTGCGCCAAATGGACACAGCTCCCCATCTTTCACATGAAACGCTAATCTGGCATCAACCGCCGAAGGCAGGTACCGCTTCGGTCGCACCGATCCCCCGGTGAGAGTGGCCCTCCGTGTCGGCAGCACGGAGGGCCACTCGCCGTGTCCCCACCGGGTGGCGCCGGTCCGGCCGACCCACCGGGTGGCGCCGGTCCGGCCGACCCGCCGTCCCGTCGCGCTGGCCGCCGTCAGGGGCGGTCACGCAGGTGCTTGCCGGTGGAGCGGAAGCTGGTCCGGCGTCGGCCGGGGTCCCGCTCCGCCGCGCCGGAGCCGGCCGACGCGGCCCGGCGCCCGTTCTTCGACACCGGTACCGGCGGGTGGGACACCGGCCGGCCCTCCTGGAACGGACGGGCCGTCGGCCAGGCCAACCGGAGCGGAACCGGCGGCCGGACCGGGCCGGGCCGGGAGAGCACCCCGGACCCCGCCGTCCCACCGGCCACCTCCGCCGGTACGGCCGGCTTCGGTCGTACCGGAGCCGCCGGCCCGCCCGGCGGTGGGCCCGCCTCCGCCGGTACGGGCGGCACCGCCGTCAACGGCTCGTCGGCGGACCGGCCGACGCCGTCGAGGGTGGGTAGTCCGAACCGGTCCGCGAGCAGTGGCACCTGGGCCGGTTCCACCACGAGCACCACCTCCCGGGGCGGTACCGGTGGGCGGACGGGGCGTACCGCCAGCCCGACGGCGAGCAGGGTCAGTGCGGCGCCCGCGCCGAGCAGCAGCCAGCCCGACCAGCCGGGCAGACCGGCGATCTCGACGGTCATCCGGTACGGCCCGCCGGGGTTCCGCCGCCCGCTGTCGCTCGCCAGCAGTGCACCGAACAGTCCCACCGGCAGCGCCACCGTCAACAGCAGTGCTCCGGCGATCGCGCGTACGAACCGCATCCGTGTCATTCCCCTTCAGGCCGTGGTGACCCCGACGACCTTACCCACCGAAATGGTGCAACCACGGAATATCGCCCGAAGCGGGGCGTCGACTGCGGGGAGGTCAGTCGGTGCCGGCGGGTTGCCGGCGGGTACGGGCGTACGCGGCGCCACCGAGCACGAACCCGGCCAGCCCGGCGGCCAGCCCGGCCGCACCGAGCAGCGTCCCGGAGTCCCCGCCCCCGGCACTGTCCCCCCGGTCCGCAGCGGCAGCTGCCGCCACCGTGGCCGCAGCCGACGGCGCCGTGCCGCCCTCGCCCTCCGGGGCCAGGACGAGCACCGGGGCGGGGTTCGCCGGTTCCTCGCCACCGGCGGCCGGCGGCTCCTCGATCCAGCGCACCACGTTCCCGTCCGAGTAGGTCTGGAGTGCCTTGAAGACCATCCGGTCGACCTTCGGCAGCGGACCCAACGAGACCGGGAACTCCTGGAACTCGCCCGGCTTGACGCCGGCACCCGCCGACGCGGTCCAGACGATCCGGGAGACCACCTCGGTCAACGGCGTACCGTGCACCTCCACCGGCGGGTCGACCGTGCGCTTCTGCACACTGACCGTCCAGCCGGGCACCGGCATGGTGGAGACCGACCCGACCGGCGCGTTCTCCGGCAGCACCACCTCCACCTTCGTGGTCGAGGCCGTGTCGCTCTCGTTCGGCACCCGGAACGCGAACCGGCCGTACCCGCCCTGGGTCGCCTCCTTCGGGTCGACCGAGACGTGGGCGGCGGCCGGGGCGGCGAAGCCGAGCACGGCGGTCAGCGCGGCGCCGAGCGCCAGGACCGCCGCCACGGGAGCGGTACGCCGGTGACGGGACATTCGCAGAGCCTTCCTGGTGAGGTGAGCGGGTGGGTCAGGGACTACTTGACCGGGACGGTGGTGGTGACCGTGGCCTGATCGATGTCGGAGATCCGGAGGGTGAACCGGAACTGCCACTCCCCTGCCGTCGGCAGGTTGATCTCCCCGGTGGCGTGGTTGTCGGTCAACGGCAGCAGCGGGATCTCCAACGGTTCGATCCCCTCCGCCGGCAACGCGGCGGTCGCCGACCACTCCAGCACCGGCAGCGGCTTGTTGTCCGGCGTGTACGCGTACACGTGGATGGTGTTGTTGCCCCGCTCCGCCGGGTCCATCTCCATCTGCAGGTTGTAGAGCGAACTGGTCATGCTGGCCGAGTAGTAGGTGGCCTCGATCCCGGCGACGTCGGTCACCGCGGTCCGGGCCGGCGTGGTCTGCACCAGGGTCGCCGACACACCCAGCACCACCGCGGCGACCGCCAGTTCCACCCAGACCGCCCGGCGCGCCGGCCGCCGCGCCGGTTCCTGCCGGTGCAGCATCTGCCGGGCCACCACCGCACCCACCATCGCCACCACGAACAGCCCCAGCTTGGCCAGCAGCAACCGGCCGTACGTGGTGTCCAGCAGCGCCTCCACACTGCCCACCTCGATCAGTGCACCGACCGTGCCGGCGAGTACCAGCGCGCCGACCGCGAACGCCGCCCACCGGGACCAGATCGGCATGATGGCGCCGAGTTCCCGGTCGTCGGCCAGCCGCAGCAGGAACCCACCGAGCATGGCCAGCCCGCCTATCCAGACGGCCATGCCGCCCAGGTGGACCGCGTCGACCACCACCGACACCGCCGGTGCCGGGGAGACCGCCGGATGCCCGGCCACCGGCCAGGTGAACAGCAGCGCCGCCCCCAGCACGGCCAGGATCATCCGGTCCGACCGGCCGCCCGTGCCGGCCAGTACCGGCCAGAGCAGGAACGCCCCGGCGGCCAGCAGACCGAGCCGGACCAGGTGCGCGGCACCGTACGAACTGCCCAGCACGTCCCGGATGCCGCTGCCGGTCACGTCGAGCAGCCCACCACCGGCGGTGTACGGGGCCTGGAGCACGATCGCGCCGATCGTGGCGACCACGAGCACCGCGTACCCGGTCCAGGCCAGCCGGATCGCCCCGGTCCGGGACAACCGCCTCGGCCAGAGCAGGCTGAGCACCAGCACCGGGCCGACCAGCAGGAGCAGCCCGGTGTAGCTCAGGTACTTGACGACCTTGACGGCCCGGTCGACCACCGTGTTGACCCGGTCGCCGCCGTCGCCGCCGGAGTCCGTCGGCGGGGCGGAGGGTGCGCCCACCGAGTACGTGTAGGCGCCCGGCAGCGGATGGCTGTCCGCGGAGATCACCCGGTAGCTGACCAGGTAGGTGCCGCGCGGGCCGGACGGGTCGACCTCGATGGTGACCACGGACCCCTCGAAGGAGGGTTCCCCCCGGTCCACCCGGGAACCGTCCGGGGCGATCACCCGGATCCGGCCGGGCACCTTACGGACCGGTTCGCTGAAGGTGAGCACCACCTCGGCGGGCGCCGCCGGCACCACCGCGTTCGCCACCGGACTGCTGCTGACCAGTACCGCGTGCGCGGCAGCCGGCGACGCCGGGACCACCAGCAGGGCGAACGCCACCATCAGCGCACCGAGGCCGGCGCCCACCCGGACCCACCAGGGATGTCCCGCAACAGTCATGGCGACCATGCTCGCCGACCGGTCGGCAACTCCGCGAGTATCTGTCAGCGACGCCGCGTCGCCACGCCGCCGCAGCGGGCGGGCGCCCGCCCGCAGGGCCGTCCGGCCGCGTCGGTCACCGCCCACCCGCACGGTCATCCGCGCCCCGCCGCCGCGACGACCCGCGCCGGGCCGTCCAGCTCCCGGCTGACCCGGCCCAACGCCCAGAGCAGCCCGGCCTGCACCACGGCGGCCAGGTGACCCAGCTCGTGCATCAGCGCGGTGGTCGAGTTCACGATGTCGACGGTGCTGGTGGCCGCCAGGCAGACGGCCAGCACCATGGCCACCGGCACGAACGCCTGGGCCCGTTCCGGCCGGTAGGCGGCCAGCGCGAACCCGACCGCGAGCGCCACGTCGAACGACGCCATCTCCCGGCTGGTGTGCGGGTCGGGAGCCACGCCCAGCCCGGCCAGCAGGATCGGCAGGGCCACCGCGAGCTGGGCGACGGCGGCCACCGCCACCGCCACCCGGAGCACCTGCCGGCGGGCCCGCAACGCGGCCCGGTGGGTCTGCGCCGGCACCGGGCGGGCCTGCGGGTCCGCGGTCACCGCCGCCAGCACGGCGGCGGTCAGATCGGGTACGGCCACCGCCTGCACCCGCACCGCCCGGGTGACCTGCTCCGCCCGGGCCAGCCAGGACCGGCAACCCGGGCAGGTGTCGGTGTGCGCGTCCAGCACCGCCCCCGGCGCCCCCGGATCCTCACCGTCCAGCCGCGCCGACAGCGCCGCGCGTACGTCGTCGCATGTCATGGGGAGGTAGTCGACCGGGAACCGGGAAAAGTTCCCACGGATCGCGACCAGTGGCGTACGACATGGAAGGGACCAACGGCCCTCCCGTTCGATGACCACGCGCGTAACCTGGGTTTCCGTGATCCCCGCGCAGCGTGATCTCGGCGACGCGGCCGGCCCGCCCGACGGTGCGGCCCCGGCCGCGCCCGAGTCGTCCACCTACTGGGCGATGGCCGCCCGGGACGGGGACCCGGTGGCCCAGGCGGCGTTCGTCCGGGGCACTCAGGCCGAGGTGTGGCGGTTCGCCGCCGCCCTGGTCGACCCGGACAGCGCGGACGATCTCACCCAGGAGACGTACCTGCGGGCGTTCCGCGCCCTCGGCTCGTTCGAGGGCCGGTCCAGCGCACGTACCTGGCTGCTCGGCATCACCCGCCGGGTCTGCGCCGACCACCTGCGCACCGTGGTCCGCCGTCGGCGGCTCGACGCCCGGCTCGCCGCGCAGGCCCACACCGACCACCCGCACCCCGACCCGGCCGGTCACCTCGGCGCGGCCGACCTGCTGCGCCGGCTGCCCGCCGACCGGCGGGAGGCGTTCGTGCTGACCCAGGTGCTCGGCCTGTCCTACGCCGAGGCAGCGCAGGTCGAAGGGGTGCCGGTGGGCACCATCCGGTCCCGGGTGGCCCGGGCCCGCGCCGAACTCGTGGACGCCGTCGGTGACGCACTCGCCAGTTGAGGGTCCGCCGGAACCAACCGGACGGACGGAACGACAAACAGCCGTGACCCTGTCGAGTGAGCGGGCCGCCCGCTGGCCCACCGTCCGCCCCTGGCTGGGCGTCGCCGCCCGGCTCGGGCTGGCCACCGTCTGGCTCGTCGCGGGCGGCACGAAGGTCGGTGACCTGGCCGCCTCCGGTCGCGCCGTGAACGCGTACCAGATCCTGCCGTACGACGTCGCGACCGTGGTCGGTGCGGCCCTGCCGTTCGTGGAGCTCGCCCTCGGCGTACTCCTGCTGCTCGGCCTCGCCACCCGGCTCGCCGCCGGGTTCTCCGCGGCGCTGCTGGTGGTCTTCGTCGCCGGCATCGCCTCGGCCTGGTCACGCGGCCTGTCGATCGACTGCGGCTGCTTCGGCAGCGGCGGACAGCTGGCCGCCGGGCAGAGCCCGAACTACGGCCCGGAGATCCTCCGGGACCTCGGGTTCCTGGCACTCGCCGGGTTCCTGCTGATCTGGCCACGCACCCCCCTGTCGGTCGACGGGGCGCTGGCCGGGGAGAACACGCTGGAGGACGTGGATGAGTAGTCGCAAGGGCCGCAACGAGGCCGCCCGGGTGGTCCGCGAGCAGCTCGCCCGGGAACGGCGCCGCAAGCGCACCCTCTGGACCTCGGTCGCGGCGGTGGCGGTGCTGGTCATCGCCGGGCTGATCGGCTGGAGCATCTACTCGTCCCAGCGTTCCGACGGGTACACCGCGCCCACCGGGGCCAACGACGCCGGCACCGGGGTCGTCGCCGGCTCCGGCCCGGTCACCGTGGACATCTACGAGGACTTCATCTGCCCGGCCTGTCAGCAGTTCGAGCAGGCCAGCGGGGCGACCATCGACCAGCTCATCAGCGAGGGCAAGGTCCGGGTGGTCTACCACCCGGTCGCGTACCTCGACCGGTTCTCCACCACGAAGTACTCCACCCGGTCCTCGGCCGCGTCCGGCTGCGCGGCGGAGGGCGGGAAGTACCGCGAGTACGCGAAGGCGCTGTTCGAGAAGCAGCCACCGGAGGGCGGCGCCGGGCTCAGCGACGACCAGCTGGTCGACATCGCCGCCGGGGTCGGCCTCGACCGGGACGGGTTCGCCTCCTGCCTGCGTGAGGGCACCTTCAAGGCGTGGACCGAGCACGTCACCGAGGAGGCCAGCAAGGCCGGGATCAGCGGTACGCCGACCATCCTGGTGAACGGCCAGCAGGTCGCCGACCGCAGCCCGGAGGGGCTCCGGGCCGCCGTGGAGGCAGCCGGCAAGTGACCGTACCCTCGCTCCGGCGGGCTGCCCCGGTACTGCCCGGCCCGACACGGTCCCGTCGGCCGCTGCCCCGCCCGGCCCGATTCGGTCGACTGCTACTCGGCCCGGCCCGATTCGGTCGACTGCTACTCGGCCCGGCCGTCGCGGTGGCCGTCCTCGCCCCGGCGGCACCCGCCTGGGCGCACGGCGCGGACGCGCCGGCCGCCACCGACTACCGGACCGAGGTCACCGGGGTCGCCCCCGACCGGCCCGGCCTGACGGTACGCACCATCGAGGCGGGCGCCCGTCTGGAGCTGACCAGCACCGGCGGGCGGACCGTGGTGGTGCTCGGCTACCAGGGCGAGCCGTACCTGGAGGTACGCCCCGACGGGGTGTACGAGAACGTCAACTCCCCGGCGACGTACCTCAACCGCACCCTGGACGGGGACACCCCGGTACCGGCCGGCGCCGGCCCGACCCAGCCGCCACAGTGGAACCGGATCGCCACCGAGCCCGTCGCCCGCTGGCACGACCAGCGCATCCAGTGGCGGGAGTCGGCACCGCCGGCGGTGGTACGCGCCGACCCGGGCCGGGAACACCGGATCCGGGACTGGGCGATCCCGGTACGCGACGGCGACACCGTCGGGGAGATCCGGGGCACCCTGGACTGGGTACCGCCACCCGACCCGTACACCTGGTGGGCGGGCATCCTGCTCGGTGTCCTCGCCGTCGGGACGCTGGGGCTGCTGCCGGCGGGTACCCGCGCCGGCCGGCGGGCGATGAGCACACTCGGCGCCCTGTCCGCCGTGGGTGGGCTGGCCGCCGTCTCCTTCGCGGTGGCGCGGGAGGTCGACGCGGGTGCCGACGGGCTGACCGGGCTGCTCGGGGGCCTGTTCACCACCGGGATCTGGCCGTTGCTCACCGGTCTCGGAGCGCTCGCCGCCGGTGGGTACGCGCTGGTCCGCCGTCCGGCGGCGGACTTCGCGGTGGCGCTGGCCGGGATCTGCCTGGCGCTCTTCGCCGGGGTGTCCAACGCGGCGGTACTGGCCCGCGCGGTGGCCCCGGTGCCCTGGCCGGCACAGTCGGCCCGGTTGGTGATCGCGTCGACCGTGCTGCTCGGCGCCGGGGTGGCCGCCGCCGGGGCGCTCCGGCTCCGGAGCACGGCGCGGGTGAGCCGTCGACACCCCACCCCTGCCCCTGTCGATCATGGGGTGGTGGTGGGTGACAAAGGGGAATAATCACCTCAAACAGGGCACCACAAGTCCATGATCGACGTGACGGGCGCGGGCGGGGCGAGGTGTCG
>NZ_WVUH01000276.1 GCF_017614955.1 Micromonospora echinofusca | reverse complement strand
ATCATGGACTTGTGGTGGGGCTTTTGTGTCCTGCAACGGCTTACGTGGGGCACCACAAGTCCATGATCGACGGGGATGAGGCCGGCGGGGTGAGCGGGGCCACGTTGACGTTCTGACAATCTGAGCAAGAATTGTCAGCATGTCAGACGATCGGCTCGAACGGATCCTGGATGCCGCCTACCGGTGCTTCACCCGGCACGGCATGCGGCGCACCACCATGGACGACATCGCCACCGCGGCCGGGATGTCCCGTCCCGCCGTCTACCAGTACGTCCGCAACAAGGACGACGCATACCGACGCCTCGCCGCCGGACTGTTCGACCGGTCACTGACCCAGGCCCGCGCCGCCGCCGACGCCACCGCCCCCCTCGACGACCGGCTGCACGGCGTACTCGCCGCCAAGCTGGAGCTGACCCTGCAACTGTGGCGGGACAGCCCGCCGCACGCCGCCGAGCTGCTCGACGCCAGCGCCCGACTCACCGGCGACCTCGCCGGGGCGTACACCCGGGAACTGACCGACCTGGTGACCATGCTGGTCGCCGACACGGCCGGTGACCGGGCCCGGTCCTTCGCGGAGCTGGCCGTGGCCCTCACCCGTGGCCTGGAAGCCGACCTCACCGACCCCGAACTGCCCCGCCGCCGGCTGCGCGAGGGCGTGACGCTGCTCGTCGCCGGCCTCACCCACCAGGAGTGACCCCCATGACCACCGTCCTGATCACCGGCACCTCCTCCGGCATCGGCCGGGCCACCGTCGAACGTCTGGCCCGCCGGCCCGACCTCACCGTCTACGCCACCGCGCGCAACGTGGCGGCCATCGCCGACCTCGCCGCGACCGGTGCCCGGCTGCTCCCCCTCGACGTCACCGACGCCGCGTCGATGGCCGCCGCCGTGGCCACCGTCGAGGCCGCCCACGGCCAGATCGACGTACTGGTCAACAACGCCGGCTACGGCGAGTACGGCCCGATCGAGACGGCCGACCTGGACCGGGTCCGCACCCAATTCGAGACGAACGTGTTCGGGCTGGCCCGGCTCACCCAGCTCGTGCTGCCCGGGATGCGGCGCGCCGGGCGGGGACGGATCGTCAACGTCAGTTCGATGGGCGGCCGGATCGTCTTCCCCGTCGGGGGCTACTACCACGCCAGCAAGTACGCGGTGGAGGCGATCTCCGATGCGCTGCGCCAGGAGGTCCGGCCGTTCGGCATTCAGGTGGCGGTCGTCGAACCGGGTCTGATCCGTACCCGGTTCGGGGCCACCGTCGCACGGTCCCTGGGCTCCGGGAGCGACGTGAACGACCCCTACCGGGACCTGGTCGCCGCCGTCGACCGGACCATGACGGCGTCGTACGCCAACCCGCTGCTCGCCACCACGCCGGACCGGGTGGCCCGGGTGATCGAACGGGCGGTGACCGCCCGCCGCCCGCGTACCCGCTACCTGGTGACCCTGGCCGCGCAGGGCATGGTGCACACCCGACGGCTCCTCGGCGCGCGGATGTTCGACCTGGTCAACCGGCTTCAGTTCCGCTGAACCCGGGCCCCGGTTCCACCCGCCGCACTAGCCTCGACCGTGGGCAGCCGCCACGGTCGGGGGCGGGAGCCGGGAGGTGAGGCCGGATGACCGCTCCCGCCGACGCGCCGGTCGTGGTGGGGATCGACGACTCGTCGCTGAGCCTGGCCGCCGTCCGGCTGGCCGCGCAGGAGGCCGCCGCCCAGCACCGCCCGCTGACCGTGCTGCACGCCTTCAACTGGGCGGCGGTGGAGACCGAACCCGGGGGCCGGTTGCCCCGGGAGGCCGCCGAGGAACTCATCGACCGGGCCGTGGCCACCGCCAGCGAGATCGCCCCGGACCTGGCCGTACACGGTGAACTCGCGGAGGGCCCGGCGGTCGCCAGCCTGGTCCGGCACTCGGAGCGCGCCGCACTGGTCGCCCTCGGCGACGGTGACCTGGCCGGTTGCGGCTGCGTACCGTGGGACGCGCCGGCCGTGCAGGTCGCCGCCCGCGCCGGGTCACCGGTCCTGGTGGTCCGGCGCACCCCGCCACCGGCCGACGGGCCGGTACTGGTCGGGGTGGACGGATCGTCGTCCGCCGACGCGGCCCTGGCGTACGCCTTCGACTGCGCCGACCGTCGGCACACGGAACTGCTGGTCGTCCGGGTCACCGACCCGGACCGGCGGGACGGTGACCTCGTCGACCGGCTCGCCGAGGACGTGGCGCGCTGGCACGGCGGGTATCCCGGGGTGCCGGTCCGGCAGGAGGTGCTGGCCGGCGAGGCGAGCCAGGTGCTGCTCGACCGGTCCCGCGCGGCGGCGCTGGCCGTGGTCGGCGCCCGGGGCTCCGACCCGACCCGGGGCATGCTCGGGGAGGTCAGCCAGAGTCTGCTCTACCACTCGCCCGCCCCGGTGATCGTGGTACGCGCACACGCCGTCAGCCGACGTGCCCGGCGTCCCGGCGGGGCCGCGCACGGGCCCGACGCGTCCGTGGACCGCCTGGGCGCCATGGACCGGCCCGACGCGTCCGTGGACCGCCTGGGCGCCGCGCACGGGCCCGACGCATCCGGCGGCCGGTCCGGCGGATCGCAGGGCCAGCGGGCGCCGTCGATACGTCAGGAGGCCCCCCGGGGCCGGGACCAACGGCCCTGACCGAGGTGGACACCCGACCGCGAAGCTGGGACCGACCCGGACAGCCCGGCTCCGGATGCGCGATCCCCCGACCCGCGAGAGGCTCTGGTAGATGGACACGGCACTGGACACACACGGCCCCCTGACCGAGGACGAGCTGCGCCGGCTCGACGCGTACTGGCGCGCCGCCAACTACCTGACCGTCGGGCAGATCTACCTGCTGGACAACCCGCTGCTGCACGAGCCGCTGGCGCCCGAGCACGTCAAGCCCCGACTGCTCGGCCACTGGGGTACCAGCCCCGGCCTGAACCTGCTCTACGCCCACCTGAACCGGACCATCACCCAGCGGGACCTGGACGCCATCTTCGTCACCGGCCCCGGCCACGGGGGACCGGCGATCGTGGCGAACACCTGGCTGGAGGGGACCTACAGCGAGCTGTACCCGTCGGTCGGGCGGGACGAGACCGGCATGGCCCGGCTGTTCCGGCAGTTCTCCTTCCCCGGCGGAATTCCCAGCCACGTCGCCCCGGAGGTCCCCGGCTCGATCCACGAGGGCGGGGAGCTCGGCTACTCGCTGATGCACGCGTACGGGGCCGCGTTCGACAACCCGGACCTGCTGGTGGCCTGCGTCATCGGCGACGGTGAGGCGGAGACCGGCCCGCTCGCCGCGAGCTGGCTGTCCAACGTCTTCCTCAACCCGGCCCGGGACGGCGCGGTCCTGCCCATCCTGCACCTCAACGGCTACAAGATCGCCAATCCGACGGTACTGGACCGGATCGGGCGCGACGACCTGATGTCGATGCTGCGCGGCTTCGGATACGAACCGATGGTGGTCGACGGCGACGAGCCGGACCGGGTACACCAGGAACTGGCCGCCACCCTGGACCGCGCCCTGGACTCCATCGCGGCCATCCAGCGCCGGGCCCGGGTCGACGGGCACACCGACCGACCGCGCTGGCCGGCCGTCGTGCTGCGTACCCCGAAGGGCTGGACCGGCCCGCGCGAGGTCGACGGCAAGCGGATCGAGGGTACCTTCCGCGCCCACCAGGTGCCGATCAACGAGGTCCGGGACAACCCCGCGCACCTGGCCGAGCTGGAACGCTGGCTGCGCAGCTACCGGCCGGAGGAACTCTTCGACGCCACCGGCGCCCCGGTCGACGAGCTGGCCGCCCTGCCGCCGCGCGGGGACCGGCGGATGAGCGCCAACCCGCACGCCAACGGCGGGATCGTCCTACGTGACCTGGTGCTGCCCGACTTCCGGGACTACGCGGTCGACGTGACCCGGCCCGGTGAGCCGGTGGCCGGTGCCAGCGGGGTGCTCGGCACCTGGGTCCGCGACGTGATCACCGCCAACCCGGACCGGTTCCGGCTGTTCGGCCCGGACGAGGTGGCCTCCAACCGGCTCGGTGCGGCGTTCGAGGTGACCGACCGGGCGTTCGTCGGCGCCACCGGGCCCGACGACGACCACCTGGCCCCGGACGGCCGGGTGATGGAGGTGCTCTCCGAGCACCTGTGCCAGGGCTGGCTGGAGGGGTACCTGCTCACCGGCCGGCACGGCATCTTCACCAGCTACGAGGCGTTCATCCACGTGGTCGACTCGATGCTCAACCAGCACGCCAAGTGGCTCAAGACCACCCGGGGCATCCCGTGGCGCCGCCCGGTCGCCTCACTGAACTACCTGCTCTCCAGCCACGTCTGGCGGCAGGACCACAACGGCTTCTCCCACCAGGACCCCGGTTTCATCGACCACGTGGTCAACAAGAAGGCCGAGGTCGTCCGGGTCTACCTGCCGCCGGACGCGAACACCCTGCTCTCCACGATGGACCACTGCCTGCGCAGCCGGCACTACATCAACGTGGTGGTCGCCGGGAAGCAGCCGGCCCCGAACTGGCTGTCCATGTCCGACGCCATCCAGCACTGCCGCCGGGGCGTGGGCATCTGGCAGTGGGCCAGCACCGACGAGGGCCGGGAACCGGACGTGGTACTCGCCTGCGCCGGTGACGTCCCCACGCTGGAGACCCTGGCCGCCGCCGACCTGCTGCACCGGCACCTGCCGGAGCTGAAGGTACGGGTGGTCAACGTGGTCGACCTGATGCGGCTGCAACCGGAGAGCGAACACCCGCACGGGCTACCGGACCGGGTCTTCGACACCATCTTCACCCGGGACAAGCCGGTCATCTTCGCGTACCACGGCTACCCGTGGCTGATCCACCGGCTGACCTACCGGCGCACCAACCACGACAACCTGCACGTGCGCGGGTACAAGGAGGAGGGCACCACCACCACGCCGTTCGACATGGTGATGCTCAACGACCTGGACCGCTTCCACCTGGTCATCGACGTCATCGACCGGGTGCCGGGGCTGGCCGTACCGGCCGCGCACCTGCGCCAGGCCATGGTCGACGCCCGGCAGGAGTGCCGTGACCACACCCGCCGGTACGGCGAGGACCACCCGATGGTCGCCGAGTGGCGGTGGGTCCGGGAAACCGATCCCACGAACAGCTGAGGAGCATCCGGTGACCAGTGACGAGATCCTCGTCGGGTACGACGGCTCGACGGACGCCCGGACCGCGCTGGGCTGGGCGTTGGACGAGGCGGACCGGACCCACCGGCCGGTACGGCTGGCGTACGCCTTCGAGTGGCTGACCGTGGCCGGCTGGGTCGGGCCGGGCATCGCCCCCGGTACCTGGCCGGACGAACTGGCCCGACGCCAGGTCGAGGAGCTGGTCCGGGACGCGGTGGCCGGGGCCGGCGGCAGCCACCCCGGGATCACCGTGCACGGGGAGGTCCTCGACGGGCCACCGGCCCTGGTGCTGACCGAGCGGTCCGCCTCGGCCGCGCTGCTGGTACTCGGCAGTCGGGGCCACGGTGGCTTCGCCGGTCTGCTCGCGGGCTCCACCGCGGTCAGTGTGGCCGCGCACGCGCACTGCCCGGTGGTGGTGGTCCGCGGCGCGGCACCGGCGGAGGGCGGCGGCCGGGCCGGGCACGTGGTGGCCGGGGTGGACGGGTCGGCCGGTTCGCTGGCCGCCCTGGGTTTCGCGTTCGAGCGGGCCGCGCTGCGCGGCGTACCGCTGCACGTGGTGCGGGTCTGGGGTCGGCCGGTACCCGAGTGGACCCCGACGGACCTGCACCTGGACGACATCGCGGCCCGGGAACGGGAGGCGCTGGACGGGTTGCTGGCCGACTGGCAGCGGCGGTACCCGCAGGTCGAGGTGACCGTCGAGGTGCCGGCCGGCAGTCCGGCGGCGGTCCTGGTCGAGGCGACCCGCCACGCGCAGCTCGTGGTGGTCGGCAGCCGGGGCCACGGCGGTCTGCGGGGGATGCTGCTCGGCTCGGTCAGCCAGCAGCTCATCGCGCACGCGTACTGCCCGGTGGCGGTGGTCCGGCAGGAGTGAGCCCGGCGGACCTGCCGTCGGCGGCGCCGGAGGGCCGGGTGCCCGGGTGCTGCCGACGGCAGGTCGCGGCGAGGCGATCCTGAGTGGTGGCCGACAGATCTGCGTCGCGCCGCAGATCTGAGGTGTTAAAAAGGGGCCCTTCCTATACCGGAAGCGTTAACCGGGGCCCTTCCTTACGTTCTCAGGGAGAAGTAGTCCTCTTCCTCCTGGGTCAGGTGCAGGCGGAGGACGGCGTCCAGGCCGTAGAGGCTGGCGAGGAGGTCCGGCACCTGGTCGGCGCGGAGCCGGGCGTCGGCCGGCGGCCCGGTCGCCGCCGCCCCGGTCCCGGTCGGCCGGGCGTCCGGCGCCGCCCCGGCCCGGCTGGCCTCCTCCGGCGCCGGCTCCACCTGGTCGAGGTGGCCGCCGATCCGGTCGATCAGGCGGTGGATCTCCACGTGCGCGCGGCTCATCGTGGCGGTCGCCTCGGCGCTGCCCAGCGGGCCGGCCAGCGCCGGGTAGAGCCGCTGCTCCTCGGCCGTCTCGTGCGGCAGCACCTCGTCGACCAGCCGGCGGTGCACCGCCCGCAGGGTCGGCACCACCTGGGGGGCGTCCGGTCGGGTCGCCACCAGGTCGGCCGCGCCGCGCAGCCCGGTCAGCACGTCCCGCAGCCCGGTGTGCTCGGCGGCGTACCGGTCGAGCATCTCCCCGGTGTGCCCGGGTACCCCCTGGTGGCGCAGGCCGCCGCCGAGCGCCCGCAACGCGTTGAGGATCACCACCACGTCGATGCCCTCCTGGAGGAACGCCCCGGCCACCGGGGGCAGCAACCCGAACGCGGCGGCCACCATGGCCAGCACGGCCAGGCCCATGCCCACGGTGGCGCTCTGCACCGCGATCCGCCGGGCGTGCCGGGCGATCTCCACCGCGTCGGCGAGCCGGTCCAGCCGGTCCACGGTGAGCACCGCGTCGGCGATGTCCGCCGAGGCGGTCGCCCCGGTGGCGCCCATCGCCACCCCGACCCCCGCCTCGGCCAACGCCGGGGCGTCGTTCACCCCGTCGCCGACCATCACGGTGACCGTCCGCTGCGACTCGGCGCGGACCCGTTCCACCTTCTGCTGCGGGGAACAGCGGGCCACCACGTCGTCCACGCCGACCACCCGGGCCACCTGGTCGGCGGTGCCGGGGCGGTCCCCGGTGAGCATCACCAGCCGGGTGAACCCGGCCTCGCGCAGCCGGCGTACCGTCCGCCGGGCGTCGGAGCGTACCGGGTCCTCCAGCAGCAGGGCACCGACCGGCGCGTCGTCGACGCTGACCCAGACGGTGGCGGCGCCGTCCAGGTCGGCCCGGCGGCGGGCCCGTTCGGCCCAGTCGGGCAGGTCCCCGTCGAGCTGCCCGACGCGGACCAGCCGGCCGTCGACCCGCCCGGTGACCCCCCGGCCCGGTTCCTCGGTCACCCCGGTGGGGGTGGTCAGGGCCAGGCCCCGGTCGCGGGCCGCCCGGACCAGGGCCGCCGCCAGGACGTGCCCGGAGAGCTGCTCGACCGAGGCGGCCAGCCGCAGTACCTCGTCGGAGTCGCCGCCCGGGGCGACGACGGTCTCACTGGCCCGGGGACGCCCGGCGGTCAACGTGCCGGTCTTGTCCATCAGCAGGGTACGGGCCCGGCCGAGCAGTTCCAGCGAACCACCGTCACGGACCAGCACACCCCGGCGCGCCACCCGGGACAGGCCGGAGACGATCGCGATCGGGGTGGCCAGCAGCAGCGGGCAGGGGGTGGCCACCACCAGCACCGCGACCGCCCGGACGAACTCCCCGGAGAGCAGCCAGGCCAGCCCGGCCAGGACCAGGGTGAAGGGTACGAACGCCGCCGCGTACCGGTCGGCGAGCCGGACCATCGGGGCCTTGCGGGCGGTGGCCTCCTCGGCGAGCCGGACGATGCCCGCGTAGGTGCTCTGCGCGGCGGTGGCGGTGGCCAGCATCCCGAATCCGGCACCGGCGTTGACCACACCGCTGGCCACGTCCTCGCCGGGTCGCCGCTGCACCAGGCGGGACTCTCCGGTCACCACCGACTCGTCGAGGGTGGCCGCCTCCTCGGTCCGTCCGTCCACGCCGACCACGTCGCCGGGGCCGACCACCAGCCGGTCGCCGACCTGCACCCGGGCCAGGTCGACCACTTCGATCCCGCCGTCCGGGGTACGGCGGCGCGCGGTCCGGGGCGCCCGGGCGAGCAGCGCCCGCAGGTCCCGGGTGGCCCGGCGTTGCGCGTACGCCTCCAGGGTCCGCCCGGTGGCCAGCATCAGGGCGATCACCGCACCGGCCAGGTACTCGCCGACCAGCAGCGCACCACCGAGGGCGAGGACGGCGATCACGTCGACCCCGAACCGCCGCTGCCACAGCGACCGCAGTACCGACCAGGCCGCCGGCAGCAGCGCGGCCACGGTCACCCCGGCCCACACCAGACCGGCCGCGTCCGACCGCCCGGTGAACCGGAGCACCACCCCGGCGGCGACCAGGACGGTGAGCGCCACCAGCGGGCTCCACTCCAGCCAGGCACGCCGCCGGCTCGTCGCGGGTTGCTCCGGGACGCACTCCATGGGCTTCTCCTCCCCGCCGATCCTCCCAACCCGGGTGGACCGGTGACCAGGATTCCGGGTTACCTGCCGTGCCGGGTGGGGCGAATGTCCCGGGTCGGGCAGGGCATAGGTACCGTGCGGTCGGACCGTTCCGCGCGGAGGATGGAGCGGGCAACCGGCCCCGCAGCGGTGCGGACTGGGGCACGATGGGCGGAAAAGGAAGGTCGTGACCATGAGCCAGGAGAAGCCGGAGACGGACCGTACGCTGACCACCGCGCTCGCGGAGGCCGCCACGACGGCCGGCTACGCGCCCTCGCTGCACAACACGCAGCCCTGGTTGTGGCGGGTCCTGCCCGACCGGCTGGAGTTGCGGGCGGTCCGCGAGCGGCAGCTTCCCGCGACCGACCCGGACGGCCGGCTGCTGGTGCTGAGCTGCGGCGCGGCGCTGCACCACGCCCGGGTGGCGTTGGCCGCCGAGGGTTGGCGGGTGGCGGTGGAGCGGCTCCCCGAGCCGGGCGACGGGGATCTGCTGGCCCGGCTCACCGCGAGCCGCGCCGACGGCGCCGACCCGGGGGCGATGCGGCTGGTGCAGTGCATGCAGGTACGGCACACCGACCGCCGGCCGGTCGGCGAGGAACGGGTCGGTGCCGGCGCGCTCGACGAGATCGGCGGGGCGGCGGCCGCCGAGGGCGCCCGGTTGCAGGTGCTCGATGCCGACCAGGTGCTGGAGTTGGCTGCCGCCGCCAGTCACGCGGCGAACGTGGAGGCGGGCGAACCGCAGTTGCGCGAGGAGCTGCTCTACTGGACCAGCCGGGCGGAGGGTACCGGCCTGCCGCCGGAGGTGCTGCCCGAGCAGCAGCCGCAGACCACCGTCCCGGGCCGGGACTTCGGTCGCCCCGGCACCCTGCCGGTGGGCCCCGGGCACGACCGGGCGGCCGTGTACGGGCTGCTCAGCGGCGACGAGGACGAGCCGGAGAGCTGGCTGCGGGCCGGGGAGGCCCTGTCGGCCGCCTGGCTGGCCGCGACCCGGCTGGGGGTGTCGGTGGTACCGCTCAGCGGGGTGGTCGAGGTGCCGGGCACCCGGCAGACCCTGCGGGGGCTGCTCGCCGGGATGGGTTTCCCCTACCTGGTCCTGCGGTTGGGTGTCGCCGACCCGGCGCACGCCGGCCCCCCGCACACCCCCCGGC
>NZ_WVUH01000275.1 GCF_017614955.1 Micromonospora echinofusca | reverse complement strand
ACCCGAAGGAGCCCCCGAGATGCCGGTGCCGCTGAGCCCGGACGAGGCCCGCCAGTTCCTCGACTCCGCCGAATCCCCCGCCGCGTACCTGGACCTGCTCGACGCGGTCAGCTTCCGGTCCGCCGGTGCCGCGCTGCGGCTGGGCGTGTTCGAGGCGCTCGCCGACGGCCCACTGCCGGTCGCCGAGATCGCCACCCGGACCGGTACCGATCCGCTCGGCCTGCGGCTGCTGCTGGACGCGCTCGCCGGGTACGGCTACCTGACCCGCGCCGACGGCCGGTACGCCAACAGCGCCAACACCGCCCGCTGGCTGCTGCGCGCCGCACCGGACAGTTTCGCCCCGGTGCTCTCCTTCTGGACCACCGTGGTCACCGGTTGGTGGCACGACCTGGAGGAGTCGATCCGGACCGGTGGCCCGACCGGCGACTTCTACGCCTGGCTGGAGAAGCAGCCGGAGACCCTCGCGGATTTCCAGACCATGCTGCGCCGGCTCTCCGGCTGGCTCGGCGGGGAGATCGTCGACCTGCTGCCGGTCGGTGCCGACGACCGTAGCCTGCTCGACGTCGGGGGCGGTCACGCCGGCTACCCGGTGGCGTTCCTGCGGGCCCATCCGCACCTGCGGGCCACCGTGGTCGACCTGCCCGGCGCGTTGGAGCAGGGGGCGGTGACGGTGGCCGAGGCCGGACTCACCGACCGGGTGACCCTGTGCCCCGGTGACCTGTTCACCGCCGACTGGGGTACCGGCCACGACCTGGTGCTGCTGTTCAACATCGTGCACGGGTACCAGCGGGAGCAGGTGTCCAGCCTGCTGTGCCGGGCCGCCGCCGCACTGCGCCCCGGCGGTCGGGTCGCGCTGCTGGAGCCGCTGGCCGAGGTGCCGCAGCGGCCGCCGGGCCCGGGTGAGGCGTTCGTCCGGATGTTCAGCCTGAACCTGTTCCACACCCAGGGCGGCCGGGCGTACGACTTCCCCGAACTGGCCGACCTGCTGGCCGGGGCGGGGTTCACCGACGTCCGGCAGACCATGCTGACCCGCTCGGACACCGACCACCTGGTCACCGCGGTCCTCGGTTGAGGGCGTCGCCGCACCTCGTGGAGCTGGGCGCCGGGTGGGGCCTGTGGCGGTGGTTCTGCCTGCGGGCGGCCGGTTTCCCGTTCGACCTGCTCGACGCGCTCGCCGACCCGGAACTCGCCGAGCTGGCCGACCGGGCCAACGCGGCGGATTCCGGACCGGACGGGCCAGCAGCGGCGGCGACCGGGCTGGGCCGGCCGGCAGCGACGGCGGCCGGGGGCCGGGTGGGCGATCCGGCGGCGGTCGAGGCCGCCTACCGGGACCGGTTCCGCCGGGCCGGCGTCGACCTGGGGTGGGCCCTGCACCGGGTGGCGGCCGATCCCCGGGTCCGGGAGGCGGTCGCCTGGCAGAACCCGTCCGCGCTGACCAGCGGCTTCGACACCCTGCTGCGCCGGGACCCGGCCACCGTGGCGCGGACCGGCCGGCACCGCAAGACCGAGGTGCTGGTCGCCGGCTACCTGCACCGGTACTGCGCGAAGAACGACACCATCGGCTTCTACGGGCCGTTGCGCTGGGGCCGGATCGACCCGGAGCAGACCGACCCGGTCCGGCGCACCGACGACGGCACGACCGGCAGCCGCACCCTCTACCTGGAGGGTTGGGCGGTCGCGGCCCTCGGCCGGGCCCTGGCACCGGCGCTGCGCCCCTGGCTGGTACCCCGGCTGCTGCCGCTGTTCGGCCTGGTCGGCGACGCTCTGCGGGTACCGATGGGTGATCCGGTGCCGCTCGGTCCGGTCGCCGCGGCGGTGCTGCGGGCCTGCCGGCCCGGTCGCACCGCCCGCGAGGTGGTGGCCCGGGTCTGCGCCGACCCGGCCGGCCCGACCCGCGATCCGGCCGCCGTCTGGGCCGCCCTGGAGCGGCTGCACGCCGAACACCGGATCGAGTGGACGCTGGAGGCGGCGCCGGACGACCTGCGGGCCGCCGCGACGCTGCGGGCCGTCGTGGCCGGCGTCGACGATCCCGGGGTACGCGCCGCCGCGCTCGCCGCGTTCGACCGGCTGGCCGGCGCGACGGCCACCGTGGAGGCGGCCCGGGGTGACGCGACGAAGGTGGTGGACGCGCTGGACACCCTCGGTACCATCTTCACCGATCTGACCGGCGCCGACCCGGCGCGTTCCCCGGGGCAGCTCTACGCGGGGCGGACCCTGCTGTTCGAGGAGTGCCGGCAACCCGACTCGATCTCGCTCGGCCCGGCCGCCCTCGACGCGTTGCGGGCACCGCTGGCGCTGCTGCTGGACAGCGCCCGGTGGTACACGGCCGCCGGGGCGGCGCTCTACCGGCGGGCCCTGCGCACCGTGTTCGACCAGCTCGCCGCCCGGCACCCGGACCGGGCGGTACCGCTGGCGGAGCTGTGGCTGGCCGCCCGGGGGCTGCTCGTCGACGACCCGTCCCCGGTGGTCCGGCCGCTGGTCCGGGCGTTGCAGCAGCGCTGGGAGCGGCTGCTGGCCGTGCCGGCCGGTACCCGCCGGGTGTGGCGGGCCAGCGCCGATCTGCGGGCCGGGTTCGCTGCGGTGTTCCCGGCCGGACCGGCCGGGTGGGCCACCGCCGTGCAGCACAGCCCGGACCTGATGATCGCCGCCCGGGACCTCGCGGCGGTCCGGGCCGGCGACGTCGACTGGGTCCTCGGCGAGCTGCATCCCGGGTACCACACGATGCGGTACGCGAGCTGGGTGGACTGCCATCCCGCGCCCGACGAGTTGGCCGCCGCGATGGCGGCGGACCTGCCCGGCGGTGTGGTCCGGTTGGCGCCCACCGGCGCGCAGGGCGGCAGTGCCACCCGGTTCTCCCCCCGGCTGCGTTCCCCGGGCGAGCGGCGGCTGGTGTTCGCGCCGGACAGCGTGGGCCACGATCCGGCCCACGACCTGGTCGTCGGGGCGTGCGACGTGGTCAACCGGTCCGGCCGGCTGGTGGTCCGCCGCCGGGCCGCCGGGACGGACGGTGCGGACAGTCGGGCACCGGGTGCCGACGGTGCGGAGTACGACCTGGTCGAGGTGGTCGCGGACCTGGTCGCGCAGCATCTGATGCCGCATTTCCGGCTGCTCGCCCCGGCCGCCCACCGGCCCCGGGTCACCATCGACCGGCTGGTGGTCAGCCGGGAGAGCTGGACGTTCACCGTCGGCCAGGTCGACTTCGCCGACGACACCGACGAGGCCCGGCGGTTCCGCCGGGCCCGGGCCTGGAAGAGCCGGCACGGGCTGCCCCGGCACGTCTTCGTCCGGGCCACCGGGGAGGCCAAGCCGGTCCACGTCGACCTGGCCGGGCTGGCCGCGGTCGACGTGCTCTGCCGGGCGGTACGCCGGGCCCGGCGGGCGGCCGGTGACGCGGCGCGGGTCACCGTGGTGGAGATGCTGCCGACCCCGGAGCAGATGTGGCTGACCGACCCGGTCGGCCGCCGGTACAGCGCGGAACTGCGGTTCGTCGCCGCCCCGACGACGGTGGCCGGCTAGCGGGGCCAGGCGGCCAGCAGGGCCAGGCGGCCAGCAGGGCCAGGCGGCCAGCAGGGCCAGGCGGCCAGCGGGGCGTCCGGCTAGCGGGGCGTCCGGCTAGCGGGGCCAGGCGGCGGAGAGCAGGTTGCGGGTGTCGGCGAGCAGTTGCGGCAGCACCTTGGTCTGGCCGATCACGGGCATGAAGTTGGCGTCGCCGCCCCAGCGGGGTACCACGTGCTGGTGCAGGTGGGCGGCGATGCCGGCGCCGGCCACCCCGCCCTGGTTCATCCCCAGGTTGAAGCCGTGGGCGTTGCTCACCTGACGGATCACCCGCATCGCGGTCTGGGTGACGGCGGCCAGCTCGGCGGTCTCGGCCACGTCCAGGTCGGTGTAGTCGGCGACGTGCCGGTACGGGCAGACCAGCAGGTGGCCCGGGTTGTACGGGTAGAGGTTCAGGACGACGAAGACGTGCTCGCCCCGGGCGACGACCAGGCTGTCGTCGGGGGAGAGCCCCGGGGCCCGGCAGAACGGGCAGCCGCTCGGCTTCTCGTACCCCTCGGCGGGACGGTCCTCCCCGGAGATGTAGGTCATCCGGTGCGGCGTCCAGAGCCGGTCCAGTCCGTCCGCCATGCTGCCGTTGCCGGTGCCACTGTCGGTCGTGCCGTTGCCGACGCCGCCGTTGCCGGTGCCGTCGGTCGTGCCGTTGTTGCCGATGCCGCCGTCCGCGTGCCGCTCCGCCCCAGTCACACCGCCGATCCTACGGTTCCCGGCCCCCGGCGCCACCAGTCCGCCCCGTCGGTGCCTCCGGCCACCGTTGGTAAACAACTGATAAACCTCGATGTTAAATATTGACGGCTATAACATCGATACTGGAAACTTCCTCCATCTCCCGATCATGCCCCTGGAGGAAAACGTGTTCCGACGACTCGGTCGACTCCTCGCCGCCTGCGTACTGGCCGCCACCGCCACCATGGTGGGCCTGGTCACCACCGGCGGCGCCGCCCACGCTGACGCCTGCTACACCTGGGGACGCACCCTCTCCTCCGGGATGAGCGGCGAGGACGTCCGGCAGCTCCAGATCCGGATCTCCGGGTACCCCGGGTACGGCGCCCGGATCGCCATCGACGGCGCGTTCGGCCCGGCCACCCGGTCCGCGTTGATCCGCTTCCAGCAGGCGTACGGCCTCTCCGCCGACGGTGTCGCCGGACCGCAGACCTTCAGCAAGCTGTACGCGTTGCAGGACGACGACTGCACCCCGGTCAACTTCAGCTACGCGGAGTGGAACAAGTGCAACTCCGACTGGTCCGGCGGCGCGGTCTCGGCCAGCACCGCGAGATTCAACGCGCTGGTGTCGATGTGGAAGCTCCAGGCGATGCGGCACGCCCTCGGGGACGCACCTATCTACCTCAGCAGCGGCTTCCGCAGCTACTCGTGCAACAGCGCGGTGGGTGGCGCATCTAACAGCCGGCACCTGTACGGTGACGGCATCGACCTGGTCGGTTCCCACTCGTTCTGCCGGCTCGCCCAGCAGGCCCGCAACCACGGCTTCAGCAACATCCTCGGCCCCGGCTACCCCGGGCACGACGACCACACCCACCTGGGCAACAGCCCGACCCAGTCCTGGTCCGCCCCGAGCTGCGGGATCTGATCCCCCGCCGACGGCGACCCACCGGGCCACCCGCCCCGGGCGTTAACAAGGGCCCCCTGCTATACCGAAAGCGATAACAGGGGGCCCTTCCTTACATCTCAGGCGGCGGAGGGGCCGGCGTTGGTCCGGGAGCGGACCACCTCGACCACGTGCGCGACCGCCTCGGCCAGCGGTACGCCGTTGCGCTGCGAGCCGTCCCGGTAGCGGAACGAGACCGTACCGGCGGCCACGTCGTCGTCCCCGGCCAGCACCATGAACGGGATCTTCTGCTGCTGGGCGGTACGGATCTTCTTCTGCATCCGGTCGTCCCCGGCGTCCACCTCGGCCCGGATGCCCTCCCCGCGCAGGGTGGCGACGAACTCGGTGAGGTAGGGCGTGTGGTCCTCCCGAATCGGGATGCCGACCACCTGCACCGGGGCCAGCCAGGCCGGGAACGCCCCGGCGTAGTGCTCGGTGAGCACCCCGAAGAAGCGCTCGATCGAACCGAACAGCGCGCGGTGGATCATGACCGGCTGCTGCCGGGTACCGTCGGCGGCCTGGTACTCCAGCCCGAACCGGGCCGGCTGGTTGAAGTCCACCTGGATGGTGGACATCTGCCAGGTCCGGCCGATGGCGTCGCGGGCCTGTACGGAGATCTTCGGGCCGTAGAAGGCCGCGCCACCCGGGTCCGGCACCAGGTCCAGGCCGGACGCCTCGGCGGCGGTCCGCAGCGCCTCAGTGGCCTCGGCCCAGTCGGCGTCCGACCCGATGAACTTGGGCGAGTCGTCCCGGGTCGACAGCTCCAGGTAGAAGTCGTCCAGGCCGTAGTCGCGCAGCAGGTCGAGCACGAAGGTGAGCAGCGCGGTCAGCTCACCGGGCATCTGCTCCCGGGTGCAGTAGATGTGCGAGTCGTCCTGGGTCAGGCCCCGGACCCGGGTCAGCCCGTGCACCACACCGGACTTCTCGTACCGGTAGACGGTGCCGAACTCGAAGAACCGCAGCGGCAGTTCCCGGTACGACCGCCCGCGCGCCTTGAAGATCAGGTTGTGCATCGGGCAGTTCATGGCCTTGAGGAAGTACTCGGCACCTTCGAGCTGCATCGGCGGGAACATGGTGTCCGCGTAGTACGGCAGGTGGCCGGAGGTCTCGAAGAGCTTGGCCTTGGTGATGTGCGGGGTGTTGACGAACTCGTACCCGGCCTGCTCGTGCTTGATCCGGGAGTAGTTCTCCAACTCCCGGCGGATGATCCCGCCCTTGGGGTGGAAGACCGCCAGCCCGGAGCCGACCTCGTCGGGGAAGCTGAACAGGTCGAGGTCCGCGCCGAGCTTGCGGTGGTCGCGGCGGGCCGCCTCCTCCAGCAGCTTCAGGTACGCCTTGAGCGCGTCCCGGGTCGGCCAGGCGGTGCCGTACACCCGCTGGAGCTGGGGGTTACGCTCCGAGCCCCGCCAGTACGCGGCGGCCGAACGCATCAGCTTGAACGCGCCGATCAGCCGGGTGTTCGGCAGGTGCGGGCCCCGGCACAGGTCGGACCAGCAGACCTTGTCCTCGTTCGCGGCGAGGTTGTCGTAGATGGTCAGCTCACCGCCGCCGACCTCCATCACCTCCCCGGCGTCGAACCCCTCGCCCTTGACGTCGACCAGTTCCAGCTTGTACGGCTCGTCGGCCAGTTCGGCCTTCGCCTCGGCCAGGCTGTCGAAGCGCCGCCGCCGGAACCGCTGCCCGGACTTGACGATCTCCTGCATCCGCTTTTCGAGCTTGGCCAGGTCGTCCGGCTGGAACGGCTTGTCGACGTCGAAGTCGTAGTAGAAGCCGTTGGTGATGGGCGGGCCGATGCCGAGCTTGGCCTCGGGGAAGATGTCCTGCACGGCCTGGGCGAGCACGTGTGCGGTGGAGTGCCGCAGCACGTTCAGTCCGTCCGGGGAGTCCAGCGGGACCGGCTCGACGGCGGTTTCCACCTCGGGCGCCCAGTCCAGGTCGCGGAGCTGACCGGACGGGTCACGGACCACCACGACGGCCTTGGGGCCACTGGTCGGCAGACCGGCCGCCGCCACCGCGTCGGCCGCCGTCGTACCGGCCGCGACCACGACGGGCTCGGCCACGACAGGGTTACCGGGTGCTGACACGGCTACTCCTCAAACCAGACGAAAAGGACAGGGCCCGATGTCGGGACCAGGAAATGCTATCGGTCACCGTGCGGGCGACCCGACCCGCCGTGACCTCGGGCGTGGCCACACCGCGACCGGCTTGCCACGGGCAGTACCGTCGTCACGTGGCAACCGTGCTCCTGGTGGAAGACGACCACGTCGTGCGTGGCGCGATGCTGCGGTCCCTGGCCGACCGTGGGCACGCCGTGCACGCGGTGGGTACCGCGCTGGACGCGCTGCGCCGGGTCGCCGCGGAGACGCCCGACCTGGTCGTGCTCGACCTCGGGCTGCCCGACCTGGACGGGGCGGACGCGCTGCGGATGCTGCGCGGCATCACCGACGTGCCGATCATCATCGCCACCGCGCGCGACGACGAGCAGGCGATCGTCCGGCTGCTGCGGGCCGGGGCGGACGACTACATGGTCAAGCCGTTCACCGGCGCGCACCTGGAGGCCCGGATCACCTCGGTGCTGCGGCGGGCCGGGCGGGCCAGCCGGACGGTCACCCCGGCGGTGCACACCGTCGGCGGGCTGCGGGTGGACGTCGGCGAGCGCAGCGCCCAGCTCGACGGGGTGCCCCTCGCGCTGACCCGCAAGGAGTTCGACGTGCTGGCCTACCTGGCCGCCCGACCGGGCCGGGTAGTGTCCCGCCGGGAACTGTTGGAGGAGGTATGGCGGCAGCCATCGGTCGGCGAGGACCAGACAATCGACGTTCATCTGTACTGGCTGCGCCGCAAGCTGGGCGAGTCCGCGGCGAAGCCGCGCTACCTGCGCACCGTGCGGGGGGTGGGCTTCCGGCTGGTGGCCCCGGACTGAGGCGGGCCCTGGCGTACCTCGCCGCCGGCATGACCACCATGGTCGCGCTGGCCTTCCTGATCCCGCTCGGCATCACCCTCGCCGAGGAGCACCGCGAGGAGGCGGTCGCCGACGCGGCCCGGCGCAGCGCCCTGGTCACCGGGGCGCTGGCGGTGGACACCGACCCGGCGGTGGTGGCCCGGGCGGTCGAGGCGACCGGCGGGGACCCGGCGACCCGGCCGGTCGTGCACGGTCTGGGTACCCCCACCACGGGGCGGGCGACCGGCGCGGACCTGGCCCGGGCCAGCACCGACAAGCGCACGCTGGTCGCGGACGTACCCGGCGGGGTGGCCCGGCTGGAGCCGGTGGTGCTCGGCGACCGGGTCGCGGTGGTGGAGGTCTTCATCCCGGACGCGGTCCTGACCCGGGGCAACGGCAGCACCTGGGCGCTGCTCGCCCTGGTGGCGCTCAGTCTGGTGGTGGCCACGGTGATCGTGGTGGACCGGCTCGCCGCCCGGGCGGTCGGGTCGGCCCGCACGCTGGTCCGGGCGGCGCTCGCGGTGGGCAACGGCGACCTCGGGGTACGCATCGAGCCGACCGGCCCCCGGGAGCTGGCCGAGGCCGGGTACGCCTTCAACCGGATGGCGGACCGGCTGGCCACCTTCCGCACCGACGAGCGGGAACTGGTCGCCGACCTGTCCCACCGGTTGCGTACCCCGCTCACCGTGCTGCGCCTGGACGCCGAGGCGCTGGAGTCCGACGACACCAGCGTGGGGTCGTTCAGCGAGGCGGAACTGGACCGCCGACGCACCATCCGCCGGATCCGGCAGGCCATCGTCACGCTGGAGGGCGAGGTGGACGTCCTGATCAAGACGGCCCGCAAGACCGTCGCCCAGGAGACCGGCCCGAGCGCCTGCGACGCCAGCGAGGTGGTCCGGGACCGGATGGTGTTCTGGGCCGCCCTGGCCGGCGACCAGAACCGGCCCTACCAGGTGCAGGGGGCGCAGTTGCGGATCCCGGTGCCGGTCCCCCGGGCCGAGTTGGCCGCCGCGATCGACGCCGTGCTGGGCAACGTGTTCCGGTACACCCCGCAGGGCACCGCGTTCGAGGTGGCCGTCTCCCGGCGGGACGGGTACGTGGCGATCCGGGTCGACGACGCCGGGCCCGGCATCCCCGACCCGGACCGGGCGCTGCGCCGGGGCGCCAGCGACCAGGGGTCGACCGGCCTCGGGTTGGACATCGCCCGGCGGGTGGCGTTGCAGGCCAACGGCTCGGTGAGCATCGACCGGGCCCGGTTGGGCGGGGCCAGCGTGGTCATGCTGCTGGCCGACCCGGAGGCCACCCCGCGCCAGGTCAGCCGGTTCGGGCTGGTCGGCCGGATGGCCCGGGAGCGGGACACCGCCGCCCGGCGCTGGTCCCGGCCGAGATCCTCGGACGGTTGAGCGCGCCCGGCAACCGGACCGGCGGGTGCTCCGCCTACGGCGGGCGCTCTGGCGTACGGCGGGTGCTCTGGCGTACGGCGGGTGCTCTGCCTACGACGGGTGCCGGACGGCGCACCGGAGGTGAGGATTTCCTCGATCTCCGTAACTCTGTCTTAGGTCTGTCTTAACCGCGTTCCGCACCGGACCCGGCCGGTGGCAGCATCCTCTGCGGAACCTGCCAGCTCCGCCGACGGCCAGCGCCCCCGTGGTACCCCATCGGCCGGCGGAGCGTGCGCGCGGCGGCGGCCGGGTCCCCCCACACCCT
>NZ_WVUH01000274.1 GCF_017614955.1 Micromonospora echinofusca | reverse complement strand
GGCCACCACAGGTGTAGGGCTCCCAGTACCAGGTGCTGATGACGGGGTCGTACCCGGGGTTGTCGTGCTCGGCGATGTAGTGCAGGCCGTTGGTGTACCGCACGATGCTCCCGGCGACGTACCAGGTGCCGGCGACCCAGTTCGGGTAGGTGCAGGTGCCTCCCGGTGGGGGTGTGGTGCCGCCGTCGCAGGCACCGAGGTCCTGCCAGACGCCGGTGCTGCCCGGCGGCGCCTCGTTCTGGGTCCACCACTTCGCCTGGTAGTTGCGCCCGTTGTGGGAGACCTGGTCACCGCCCTGGTAGACGGCTGACGACTGCCACGATGCGGCGCAGGTGGCTGCCGAGGCGGGGGTCGACGGGATGATTGCCACGAGGCTACCGGTGACAACCAGTGCCGTGAGCGCGATCAGAGCGCGCAGTCTGGACATGCGGTGACTCCTTCCGGAATGCGGCGTGCCCAATGCCGACGGCAGGGCTTCGCATCGAGGAAGGTGACTGTAACATGTTCTGTTCACAAACTTTACTATTCTTGGTGCCCGGGACATACCCCGCTACGCGTACCTGATCAGCGCGCCGGTCGGGCGGTGGCGCGAGCCACCACCGCAGACCCCTCGTCGGGCAGGACGACGACGAACTCCCCGCCCTCGTGCGCGACCCGGGCAAGTCCCACCGACGTGTCGACCTTCAGTGCCGCTACCACTGCGGGCCCGCCCTCGACGAGGCGGTCGAGCCGGGCGTAGTGCCTGGCCAGGCCGGCAGCCGGACCGCTGATCCACAGTGGGACGGCCGCGCCCTGCCGGAGCGCGGCGAGCAGGTCCTCGCGCACCGGACCCGCGCCGGCGGCCAGCACCCGGTCGTGAAGGCGTTCCTGCGCGCAGGGCCGGGTCGGCGCGGCTGCGGCCCGCTGCCGGCACGACGGGCATGCCGAGGCGTCCTCGGTGTCGAAGAGGCTCAGGTAGACCTCGACCCGGTGCCCGGGGATACCGCAGAGCGTGCCCGGCCCGCCGTAGGCGTGCGGCAGGTCCGGGCCGGTCCGGGCGACGGCGAGTCCGAACCGGGCCGGTTCCCGTGCGGTGGCGAAGGACCAGCCTTCCCGGTCAGCGTGCGTCACGACGTGAGGGTACGGGCCCGGTGGACGTCCCGTTGCGGCTGCCGTACCACCGGTCGTGAGCCGTGGTTCTCGTGCCAGGCGAGCGACGCGACCGAGGCCAGCACCAGGACCAGACCGCACCACTGGCTGCCGTCCAGTCGCCCGTCCAGCAGGGTGAGCCCGACCAGGGCGGCGGTCAGCGGGAAGGCCAGTTCGGCCAGGGCCGCGTTCGAGGCGGGTGTCCGTCGGAGGGCGTAGTAGTAGAGCGTCAGGGCGAGCAGACCCGGCACGACCGCGAGCAGCACCAGCCGGGGCAGCAGCTCCACCGGCACCGCGACCGGGGTGCCGGTGACCGTCGCGACACCCGCGAGAGCGACCAACCCGACGGCGAACCGCAGCGCGGTGACGTGCCGGAAGGACAGTTCGGCGCTGACCATCCGGCCGAGCACGGTGCCGGCCGCCCAGAGCGCGGCTGCACCGACGGCGAGCCCGGCGGCGGCCAGGCCGCGTACCCGCACCGCAGTCGGATCCGGGAAGGCCAGCAGCACGGCGCCGACGAGCGCGGGTACCGCGAACAGCGGGAACCGTCGGTTCACCCGCTCGCCGAGCAGCACGGCGGCCAGCAGGATGGCCAGCAACGGTTGCAGTTTCTGGAGCACCTGCGGGGTGATCGGGTCACCGAGCCGGAACGCGGCGGTGAACAGCGTGGTGGCCAGCGCCGACGAGCCGGCCCCGATCACCAGTACGGCCAGCTTCGTCCGCACGGAGCAGCGGGCGAGCGCGCGGACCGCCGGCACCAGCCACGGCGACACCAGCAGGACCAGGACGGCGTGTTCGGCGAGGACCACGGTGAGTGCCGGCAACTGCCGGGACAGGGGTTCCCGGAGCAGGCCGGAGAATCCCCAGAGGCTGGCGGCGACGGCGACCAGCCAGGTCCGGTCGCCGGTGACGCGGGTGGCGAGGGAGGTCATCGGGTCCTTCCCGGTTCGGTGGGGTGCGGGCGGTGCCAGGTGCGGTGCCGGGACGGCCAGGGGCGGATCCCGTCGGTGCGACGGACCCTCACCCTAGGCGGCGGGCCGGGCTACGGGGCAGGGGTCCGCCGCCGCCAGCCAGGCACGGGTCGCTGCGCCGAGCCGGTCGGCGCCGAGCGACACCAGGTGGGCGACCGTGTCCACGTCCCGCCCGAGTGCGGGTGCGGCGACCGTGAGGTCGTGGAAGCCCTCGGCGAGGTACCCGCGCCGCGAACCGGGCCCCAGGCAGGGCCGGAACTCGCGGGGGTCGGTCAGCAGCACCATGGTGGTTCCGGTGCCGTCGGCGTCGGAGACGATCGCCCGGGGGTACGCACCGGCCGCTGCCAGCGCCGCGTCGAAGTCCACCGGGCGGGCCCCGGCCAGGTCGGCCATGGCGACGGCCAGCCGCAGGCCGGGCAGCGCCTCGGCAGCACCGGTGAGCGCGTCGCCGACCTCCCCGTTGAGGTCCGGGGCCCGGCCGCTCCAGCTGACCACGGCACCGGCGGCCAGCGCCGCGCCGACCACCTCGGAGTCGGTCGCGGCGACCACCACGGCGTGCACCCGGCGGGCCCGCCGTAGCCGGCCCACGACGTCGACCAGCATCGCCCGGGCCAGGGTACGGCGGGCCGGCGCGTCGAGCTCCGCGCAACGGCTCTTGGCCGTCGTGAAGGGTTTGGCCGGCACCACGACCACCCACGAGCCGTCCATCAGGCGTCGGGCTCTCTCCGGGTCAGCCGCTCGTAGAGTTCCGGCCGCCGGTCGCGTAGGAAGGGCCGTCGCCGCCGGGACAGCGCGACGAGGTCCAGGTCGACCTCGGCCACCGCCACGTCGTCACGGTCGTCGGCGGCCTGGGCCAGCACGTCACCGTCCGGGCCGTAGACCGCGCTGAGCCCGAAGTACTCCTTCACGCCCTCGGTGCCCACCCGGTTGGCGCAGATCACGAAGAGCCCGTTGAAGACCGCGTGGGCCCGCAGCTCCAGCTGGAACACCTCGCGCATCGGCGCGCTCGCCGAGGCGACCGGCACGCAGAGCACCGAGCCGCCGCGCAGCGCGACGATCCGGCTCAGCTCCGGGAAGTGCCGCTCGTAGCAGATGATCGTGCCGACCCCGGTCTCCCCGGTCTGCACCACCTCCGGCTCGACACCACCGGGCTGGAAGTAGAACTTCTCCGGGAAACCGTTGGAGAACGGCAGGTGCGACTTGCGGTACACCGACCGCAGCTCACCGTCGACGAAGGTGCAGGCCGTGTTGTGGTAGACCCCCGGCACGGACCCCGCCTCGAAGATCGAGGAGACCACGGTCATCCGGTGCCGGCGGGACCGCTCGGCGGCCATCCGGTTGGACGGGCCGTCCAGCGCCTCGGCGTACCGGAAGTAGTCGAGGTCGGGTTCGGGCTGCACGAAGGGCACCGCGAACAGCTCCGGCAGCAGGAGGATCCGGGTTCCCTGGTCGGCGGCGGCGTCGATCAGGTCGGCGGCCCGGCCGATGGTCTCGGTCCGGTCGTCGGTGGCACGCAGTTGCAGCGCGGCGAGTTTCACCTGGGGGCCTTTCACTGGGCCGGGGCCAGCCCGGTGAGGGCCAGCCCGGTACGGGTCTTGTACCGCTTGTTCACGCTGATCAGGACGGCGGTCAGGGGTTCCAGCTGGCGGGCCAGCCGCAGCCGGCCGGCGTCGACGGCCCGACCGCCGGTCACCTCCGCCGCCAGGGCCATCACCCGCTGCTTGGCGCCGGCGTCGTCCCCGCAGACCAGCACGTCCTCGTGGGTCAGGTCCGCCGCCGGGTCGAGCAGCAGGGGAGCGGCCAGGTGGTGGAAGGCGCCGACCACGGTGGCAGTGGGGACGATGTCCGCGGCCTCCTCGGCGGCGCTGCCGGCCGGGACGGTGCGGCCGTACGGTCCGTACCGGTCGAAGCCCAACGGATTGATGCAGCTCACGACCAGTTTGCCGGCCAGCGGGCGGGCCAGTGCGGTCACCAGTTGGGCGTGCCCCTCGTAGGGCACGGCGAGCAGCACCACGTCGGCGCGCTGCGCCGCCACCAGGTTGGTCGCGCCGCTGACCGGGGCGCCGCCGGCCAGGGCGGACAGCTCGGCGGCAGCGGCGGTGGCCCGCCCCGCGTCACGGGAGCCGAGCACCACCGGGTGGCCGGCGCGGGCCAGCCGGTAGCCCAGTCCCCGGCCCTGGGGTCCCGTACCGCCGATCACCGCGATCGGGGTGGGTGCGCTGTCGGTCACCGGGTCACCCCTTGACGGCCTGGGCGAGCCGGGTGAGCGTCTGCTCCTTGTCACCCAGCGTGGAGATGACCGGGCAGCGTACGCCGGCCTCGTGGTACGCCTGGAGCTTCTGCACGGCGTCGTCGGTGGAGCCGCAGGCGGTGACGTTCTGCACCAGGCTGTTCGGGACCAGCCGCATGGCCCGCTTGATGTCCTCCGGGGTGGCCGGCCAGCCGGCGATCTCCTGCAGCCGGTCGACGAGGTCGCGTTCCACCCCGCAGTGCTCGGCGATGTGCGGCTGCTGGCAGAGGTAGAGGGTGAGGAAGGCCTTGCAGGCGTCGATCGCCTCCTGCGGGTCGTCGTCGTTGACGCTGCACGCCACGATCTGGGTCAGGTCGATGCCGGTCCGACCGTCGGTCCGCTTGGCCACCCCCCGGTCGATCGCCGCACGGGCCCCGACCAGGTACGACGGGGGCAGCAGGAAGTCCATGTGCACGCCGTCGCTGATCTCGCCGGCCAGCTCCAGCATCCGGGGGCCGACCGCACCGACGTAGATCGGGATGTCGACCGGCTTGTTCTCCCGGTACATGCTGTCGAACCGCACGTCGCGCATCTGCACGAACTCGCCCTCGAAGGAGACGAGTTCGTTGCGGAAGAACGCCTGTAGCACGGTGATGTACTCGCGCATCGACGTGACCGGCTTGGACAGCGGCTGCCCGACCTTGGTTGCCAGCGGCTCCCACCAGGCGCCGATGCCGAGGATGGCCCGCCCGGGTGCCACCTCGTCGAGGGTCTTGAAGGTGACGGCCATCAGGGCCGCGTTGCGGCTCTTGTTGTTGACGACCCCGGTGCCGATCTTCACGTGCCGGGTCCGGCTCGCGATGATCGCCGCCGGGACGATGCCGTCGCGGGCGAGTCGTCCCTCGGCGACCCACACGGACTCGAAACCGTTCTGGTCGGCGAACTCGGCCTGCCAGTAGGTCTGGTCGAGGCTCAGTCGTTCGCCGACGTGGATACCCAGGGGAAGTTTCATCTCGGTCTCAGCTCCGCTCGGTCGGGGTGGTGGCGTGGGGGGAAATGCGGGCGCGTCAGCCCAGGTACGGCAGGTGGCGGGTGAGGAAGGTGCCCCGGCCGGGCGTGTCGAGCCGCAGCCCGCCGCCGTCGACCAGGTGCTCGCCCCGGGAGAACACGTGCACCGGCCGGCCGGTCACCCGCATGCCCTCGTAGATGTTGTAGTCGGTACGGGTGTGCGAACCGGCCGCCGTGATCACGTGATCGGCCGCCGGGTCCCAGACGACCAGGTCGGCGTCGGCTCCGACGGCCACCGTCCCCTTGCGCGGGAAGAGGCCGAACAGCTTGGCCGGCCGGGTGGCGACCAGGTCCACGAAACGGCACGGGTCGATCAGCCCGCTGGCGACCCCGGCCTGCCAGAGGACCATCAGCCGGTCCTCGACACCCGGAACGCCGTTGGGCACCTTCGGGAAGTAACCCGGGCTGCGCATCTTCTGCGGCGGCAGGTCGTCCGGCTGGTGCAGACAGAATCCGGCGTGGTCGGTGGCCACCGTCGACAGCGCGCCGGTGACGAGCATCCGCCACAGGCCCGCCTGGTTGGCGCGCTCCCGGATCGGCGGGGAGCAGACGTACGCGGCGGCCCGCTCACCCAGGTCCGCGTAGTCCTCGTACGCCACCACCAGGTACTGGGGGCAGGTCTCGCCCCACACCCGCGACCCGGCCGCCCGGGCCCGGCTGATCTCGTCGGCCGCCGCCGCGCTGGAGACGTGCACCACGTACAGCGGTGTGCCGACGGTGTCGGCGAGCACCACGGCCCGGTGCACCGCCTCGGCCTCGGAGTCGTGCCCGTGTGCCCGCAGGTGGAAGCTCTCGGCCGTCCGGCCGCGCTCGACCAGGCGCCGGACCTCCCGGGCCACCATGTGGCCGTTCTCGGCGTGCACCATCGGCAGCACGTCGAGTTCGCGGGCCAGTTCGAAGCCGTCGAGCAGTTCGTCGTCGGCGACCATCTGGCCCGGGTAGGCCATGAAGAACTTCCAGCTGGTGGCCCCCTCGGCGACCAGCCGCCGCAGGTCGTCGAGGACGTCGGGCTGGGCCGCGCGGGGCGGGACGATGGCGTGCAGCCCGACGTCGATCACGGCCTTGCCGGCGGCCACGTCCCGCCGCCGCAGATAGGTGTCGTACAGCGACCGGTCCGGCTCCTTCTTGACGAAGTCGATGACGGTGGTCGTGCCGCCGCAGGCCGCGGAGACGGTCCCGGTGTGGAAGTCGTCGGCGGTGTGCGTGCTGAACCCGTCGACCGGATACTCCAGGTGGGTGTGCGCGTCGACGCCGCCCGGCAGGACCAGCAGGCCGGTGGCGTCCACGACCTGGTCGGCGACGCCGGCGTCCATCGGCTCGCCGAGCGCCACGATCCGGCCGTCGCGTACCAGCACGTCGGCGCGGATCGCCGCGTCGGCGTTGACGACCGTGCCGTTGGTGATCAACGTGGTCGGCATCGTGTCGCTCCTGTCTGGGTGGCTTCCACCCGGGATGGCACCGTCAGTTCCGGTAGTGCTCGTCGGCGAGGCAGAGCACCTCGTCGAGGATGCCGAGCGCGAGGTCGATCTCCTCGGCGGTGATGACCAGCGGCGGTGTCAGTCGCAGGACGTTGAAGTTGGCGGTCAGGTAGAGACCCCGGGCCATCGCGGCCTTGAGCAGCCGGCCGACCGGTGCGGCCGCCGGACCCTTGGCGTTGAACGGCACGAGCGGTTCGCGGGTGTCCCGGTCGCGGACCAGTTCCACGCCGTAGAACAGCCCCCGGCCACGGATGTCGCCGATGCTCGGGTGCCGGTCGGCCAGGGCGGTCAGGCCGGCACCGAGCCGTTCTCCCATCGCCCGGGCGTGCGGCACCACGTCCTCGTCCTGCATGATCCGCAGCGAGGCCACGCCGGAGGCGCAGGCGAGCGGGTGCCCGGCGTAGGTCAGGCCGCCCCAGAACATGTGGTCCCGGAGCCAGTCGGAGATGCGGGCGGAGACCGTCATGGCGCCGAGCGGGACGTAGCCGGAATTGAGTCCCTTGGCGGTGGTGAGGATGTCGGGTACGACGTTCCAGTGGTCGCAGGCGAACCACTCGCCGGTCCGGCCGAAGCCCGCCATCACCTCGTCGAAGATGAGCAGGATGCCGTGCCGGTCGCAGACCTCGCGCAACGACCGTAGGTAGCCCTCCGGCGGGTAGAGCAGGCCGTTGGTGCCGGTGACCGGCTCGACGATCACCGCCGCGACCGTCTCCGGGTTCTCGTACTGGAGGATCTCCTCCAGGTGCGGGCCGCCGGAGCAGACCGGGCACGGGTCGGGGTGCCCGGCCGGGCAGCGGTACGTGTAGGGGTCGAGCATCCGTACCACGCCGGCCATCCCCGGTTCGGCGGCCCAGCGGCGCGGGTCGCCGGTGAGTGACATGGCGCCGGCCGTGGCGCCGTGGTACGAGCGGTACCGGGCGATCACCTTCTGGCGGCCGGTGACGTGCCGGGCCAGCCGGACCGCGTTCTCGTTGGCCGCCGCGCCGCCGGTGGTGAAGAAGCTCATCTTCAGGTCGCCCGGGGTCAGCGCGGCCATCATCTCGGCCAGTTCGGCGCGGGACCGTTCGGCGAAGCCGGGGCCGATGTAGCAGAGCTGCTCGGCCTGGGCGCGGATCGCCTCGACCAGTCGGGGGTGCTGGTGGCCCAGGTTCAGGTTCACCAGTTGCGACTGGAAGTCGAGGTACCGGCGGCCGTCGTAGTCCCAGAACCACGAACCGGATCCACCGGCCACGGGGATGGGGTCGAGTGCGCCCTGCACCGACCAGGAGTGGATCACGTACTCCTTGTCGGTGTCCTTGAGTCGCTGGCCGGTCCAGGTTTCGGCGTCGGTGGTGGTCATGGCGTGCCTCCGTCGCGTCCGGCCGGGTCAGTTGGTCTTCAGTTCGGCGCCGAAGGCGGCCAGCCGGGCCAGCGGCCGTCCGGTGTTGGACGCGGCGCAGACCACGAGGATCTCCCGGGGCCGGGGCACGTCGGCGATCTGGAGGGTGACCGTCTGGTGGTGGGAGCGGGTCTTGGCGTCCAGCTTGTGCTTGAGCGGGATGTCGATCGGGCTGCCCGGCAGGCCCACCTTCTCGGCGGCGGGCAGCAGTTCGGTGCCACCGGCGGCGGAGCGGAAGACGTTGCCGAAGCGGAGGTTGTGGATCAGCGCCGAGCCGTGCTCGACCTCACCGTCGATGCCCACGAGGGCCGCCTTGCCGAACGCCTCGACCTCGGCGCCGAGCAGTTCCACGCAGGCGGGCCCGACCAGTTCGCCGATCTCCTCGCCGATCTCGTCGGCGAGGGTGACCAGGTCCTGGACGTATCCGCTGGGGTAGGGGTTCTCGATGACCACGCCGGCGAAGGCCACCCGGTGCAGCGGCTGCACGGGGGTGCCGTTCTCCAGCCGGGTCTCTTCGAGGTGGCGGATCAGCTTGCGTACCCGGATACTCACGGTCACTCCTCTTTGGTTCACTGTATGAACCGTCGGTTCGAATAATTGCGGGACGGGGGGTACGAGTCAATAGCCTTCGCGGACAGATCCCGGTGGCCGGGACCGGAACAGCAGGACAGAACCGCAGTTCCGACGCCCTGCCGCAGCGGACGCGGGGACGCGGGGACGCTGGGACGCGGAGACGCGCTCAGCTCACGACGGGTCCATCAAGGACGTACAGGTCGCGGCGCCGGTCGGCCAGCGGCTGGTTGAACGGGTTGTGCCAGCGCAGCGCCCGCGAACCGATCAGGTCCACCTCCGCCAGCACCAGCTCCTCGCGATCCGGACTCGCCGGACCAGCCAACGGCCAACCGTCCGGTCCCACCAGGACGGACCGGCCGATGAACGGCTGACCACGCTCCACCCCGATCCGGCTGACCCCGGCGACGTAACACTGGTTGGAGTGCGCACCGGTCATGCACATCATGTTCGCCATCGCCGGAGCGGCCTCCGACTGCCCCGGCACCGGCACCCAGTTCGACGGCAGCACCACCAGGTCGGCGCCCTGCAACGCCGCGCTGCGGAACGTCTCCGGAAACCACGCGTCGTAGCAGATACCGATGCCGATCCGACCCAACGGCGTGTCGAAGACCGGGAAACCCTCCCGGTTCGGGTGGTAGATGTTTTTCTCGTCGTTCCACAGGTGCGCCTTACGGAACGTCCCGACCAGACCGGTCGGACCGACCAGCACCGCCGAGTTGTAGACCCCCTCGCCGTCCCGCTCGGTGATCCCGCCGACGACCCACAGGTCCCGTTCGGCGGCGAGCCGCGCCCAGGCGGCGACGGTGGGACCGTCCGGCACCGGCTGCGCGTACCGCGCCGCCTCGGCCCGGTCGGCGAAGACGTAACCGGCGGAGGCCGCCTCCGGCAGGACCACGAGGCGCGCCCCCCGGTCCGCCGCCCGCCGGATCCACGACGTGGTCCGGGCGATGTTCGCGTCGAGGTCACCGAAGACCGGCTCGAACTGCACACCGGCGAGCAGGAACCGGGTCACCATGGCGTCCGGACCGCCGCGTACTTGACGTTCAGGTA
>NZ_WVUH01000273.1 GCF_017614955.1 Micromonospora echinofusca | reverse complement strand
CCTGGGAAGCCTTCACCGGCAAGGTCCGTCACCTGCAACTCGGCACCACCCGCACCACCAGCGACTGGCAGACCGCCTTCGAGAACGCCGGCACAGCCCTCCGCCACCTACGCGACACAGGAAAACTCACCCGCGGGCTACGCGCCGTGACCGCAGAGCACGTGATCTTCCACTGGAACCGGATCGGGATACCCCCCACAACCCAGGCCACCCTCGCCCAAGCAGCCGCAGAAGCCATCTTCGGCCGTGCCCCCATGCCGCCAGGCGAGCTGTGGCCGCGCCCGGTCGAACCCATACCACCATCAGCGGTACCGCCAACAGCGGTCGATGCGCCCCGTCGCGCGACGCCCGCTCTGATCAATCCGCAACGCCGCTAGACAAGCACGTCCATGGCCACTGTGAGTGGCTAGTGTCGGCTTGCCGTATGTCGACCACCGCCACCAGATCAGGTCGACAGTCTTCAGACGGGTGGGCCAGCTCATGATCGACCGCCAACAACTCCAGGATGCGAGACAGGACCTCGGCCGCAAGCTGGCCACCTGGCGCAAGGCGCGGCACCTCATTCAGGACGACCTCGCACGGCAGGTACGCAGCAGTCGCAGCACCGTCGCCATGGTCGAACGCGGCCGTCAGATCGTGGATCGGGTCTTCTGGCTGCAGTGCGAGTCGCTCCTCAGCGCCCAAGGTGAGCTGATCACCGCCTACGACGCCTACCGGCAGATGGAGGCCAGACACAGCGTGGAAAAGGCCGAGGCCGCACGCCGGGCGCGCTGGGGAGTGATGGCCGACAGGGTGCTCGGGGCCGGCGAGCCCGAAGTCGAGATGGTGACCGGCGTACTACCCGAGGACGATCCGATGGGAGATGATCACCCCGCCGGGACGGCCAGCGTCGACGAGCAGGGGAAGAGTTCCGACGTCATCGTCGACATGCGGCGGCGGAGCCTGTTGGCGTCGATCGCCGCAGTCGCCGCCGGTTCGGGGCTGCTGGGCCTGACACCGAGTACCGCGAGCCGGCGTATCGGTGCCGGCGACATCGCCCGCATCGAGGCCGTCACCGCGTTGTACCGGTCGGTGGACTACGAAATCGGCGGCGGGGCGCTATGTGCCGAGGTCGGCCGCTTCGCGGAGGCCACCTCTGTCCTGCTCGCCCGGGCCGACACAGGTCGCTGGACCACGAACCTCGCCACGGCTGCCGCCGCCGCCCGACAGTTGGCCGGTTGGACCGCGTTCGACGCCGGCCGACACAGCGACGCCGGCCGTCACTGGCTCGCCGCCGAACGCACCGCCGTCAGCGTCGGCGACCAGCAACTCGCCGCCCGGATCCGCTACTGCCAGGCCCGCCAGTTCCAGCACCTGCGCCACAACCACGACGCCCTCACCACGATCCGCCTCGCCCACGACGACCTCGGACCCGAGGCCACGCCCGCCCTGCTGGCCATGCTGCGCGGGGCCGAGGCCGCCTCGCTGGCCGCGCTCGGCGAGCACGCCGCCGCAGCCACCGCGCTACAACAGGCCAGCAGCCACTTCGAGGACATCGACCCCGCCCACGAACCGGACTGGATGCGCTTCTACGACCGCGGTGAACTGCTCGCCCAGTACGGTCGTGTGCACCGCGACCTCGCCCGCCACGACCGCCGCCACGCAAGCTCAGCAGTGGAGTGGACGCAGGCCGCGATCAGTGCGTTCGGCCCGCAGAACGTACGCAGTACTGTCCTCAACAGGATCGGGTTGTGCAGCGCGCTTGCGTTGGCCGGCGAACCGGACCAGGCCGTCACCGTCGGCACCGCCGTCATCCAGATGGGACAGCGGCTTTCCTCTCGACGAGTCCGCGACCGCGTGCGCAACCTCAGCAGAGACATTCCCCAGGACACCCGTCACAGCGGTCTCGCCGACCTCTGGCACACCGTCACCTGTACCTTCCCGGCACCCGCATGACCGGCAACAGCACGAACAGCCAGGTAACCGGCGGCCGGTTCAGTGAAGCTCCGATGCGGCAGGCCGCACGGCAGATAGCGGCACGACTCGGCGTGGACGGCGAACAGGCGCAGCTGCTCCGGCTGACCAACAACGCCGTGTTCGCCCTGCCCGATGCCGGCATCGTCATCCGGATCACCCGCTCCCACCGGCTACGCGACCGGGTCGCCAAGGTGACCGCCCTCGGCCGCTGGTTCGCCCAGAACGACGCACCCACCATCCGACTCGCCCCCGGTTACGAACAGCCGATCCAGGTCGACGGGCTGCACGCCACCATCTGGACCTATTTGCCGCCCCGACCACCACCACCGGACGTCACCGACCTCGGCAGGGTTCTCCGCCTCTTCCACCAGCTCACCCCTTCCGACCTGCCACTGCCGGTGTGGGATCCGGTGGGCGACGCCCGCGCCCGACTCACCGACGCCGAAGCTCTCCCCGACCCCGACCGGCGGTTCCTACTCGACTGGTGCGATCGACTCGAACCCCGCATCGCCGCGCTCAACCAGCAGGCACCACCCCGACTGGTCCACGGTGACGCACACGTGGGCAACCTGCTCCGCCGCCACGACGGCCGTGTCGTACTGTGCGACTTCGACGCCACCTGCCTCGGCCCTTGGCAGGTCGACCTCACCGCCGTACCGGTCGGCGAGGCCCGCTTCCGCCGCCCCGGCGCCCACACCCGCCTTGCCGCCGCCTACGGGTACGACGTCACCACCGACCCGGCCTGGCCGATCCTGCGGGAAACCCGCGAACTGAAGATGATCGCCGCCGCCGTCCCGCTCCTCGCCTCAGGACCCAACGTCGCACACGAGTTCACGCTCCGACTCCGGTCCATCCAACAACGCGACGACACCGCGCGCTGGACCCCGTTCGCCGACCTGTAGCCCACCGCTGACAGCGGCCAGACGGCTACCGCACCGAGTTGACGCACACCAGATACGAGGCCTGGCGGATCCATCCTCGGCTGGCCACGCGGGCGACGTCGGCGGAGGGTCGACGGTCACGGTCTGGCAGGAGAGTGGCCTGCCGTCTGCTGCACGGTCGAAAGGCGCGGTGTCCGGCGTGCATCGGCGGTCATGCCGACGGGGGCGGCTACCGGTTACCAGGGCTGGAGGACGAGCGGTGCGGATCGAGTTGGTCACCGGCGACATCACGGACGAGCGGGTGGACGCCATCGTCAACGCGGCGAACTCGTCGCTGCTGGGCGGTGGTGGAGTCGACGGGGCGATCCACCGCAAGGGCGGCCCGGCGATTCTGGAGGAATGCCGTGCTCTTCGGGCCAGCCGGTACGGGCGGGGCCTGCCGGTCGGGCAGGCCGTGGCGACCACCGCCGGGCGGCTACCGGCCCGATGGGTGATCCACACCGTCGGGCCGGTCTTCAGCCCTGACATCGACCGCGCCCCGCTGCTGCGCGACTGCTACACCAGGTCCCTGAGGCTCGCCGCTGACCTGGGCGTACGGTCGATCGCCTTTCCGCTGATCTCCTCCGGCGTGTACCGCTGGCCGAAGGACGACGCCGTCTTCCAGGCGTTGACCGCCCTGCACGCCGAGCCGACCACCATGGACGTGATCCGCCTCGTGTACTTCGACGAGCAGACCCGCCACACCGCCGAACACGTCTACCAAACCTTCAACCACGGTCAGTGACACCCAACGGCGTATGCGAACCTTTAAGGCGGCAGATGCAGTGTGCGCGCTGACCAGCAGCTCCGTTGCCTGCGGTGTCACCGTCCGTGTAGTGGCCCCACCATGGCAATATCGGGGTGATGAGGCAGATATCGAGCCGATGGCGTTGGCCGTGGGTGGCCGGTCTTGGAGTAGCTCTCGGGGTCGCGACGGCGATCTTCTTCCGGCATCGCTTTCCAAAACTCATCACCACAGAGGACATCGCCATTACCGCAGCCGGCATCACGCTCATGACTGCGCTGCTGGCGTTCGCGTCAGCGAAAGCATCACAATCGGCCGCGTCAGAGTCGCGCAGAGCGCTGCAGCTTCACTACCAGCCTGGAAGGATTCGTATTGAGTTCACAGCACGTGATCCAGAGAACCCGTTGGTGCCTGCCTCCTCTCCGGCACCTTTGCGCATTTCGCTGGTCTTTTGGCCCGGGATTCAGTCGGCATACGAGATGATATGGGTGGACGACTATGGCCGGGCGCATGCGCCCACCCACGTGACGCCTCCAATGCAAGGAGAGGTCAACTGGGACGCGGGCTGGTTCCTCCTCGCCGACGTATCTGCGGCGGAGGGACCGGGACCGAATAATCCCCGCCTTCCCCTCGGCCTGCAGATGCTTCAGATCGAATGCCGAGACGACCAACTGGGTACAAAGTGGCGCGCATTCAAGAGTTGGCCTGCCGGCTCGGAACCCGGCGTCTGTGTGCTCAGCTTCGAGCCTGTGGACAGCTGAAGCTTTCATGAGCCAACCTTTGGTGACCGGCGCCGAGCGAATGTCGTCAGCGGCAGAACAGTCCGGCCGACCTTGAGGTTCAGACTAGTTAGAGCGCCGAACATCTGGGCACCCACTTCCGGAGATCCCTCAGCTTTATGGCATGATGATGCAGTGCCGAGCAACCGCGCCGAGTTTCCCGTCAAAGTGCGCAGGATCATCGCGGAACGCGCCGGATACCTGTGCTCCAAGCCAGACTGCCGCAAGCCAACGTTCGGCCCTGGGCCCGGTCCGCGGGACGCTGCGTGTATCGGAGTGGCGGCACACATTTACTCGGCAGCTCCAGGCGGACCACGCGGCACCGGACACCTGGCATCGGAGCGTCGGGCGGACGTAGCTAACGGGATCTGGCTCTGTCAAGATCATGCGCGGATGGTCGATACGAATAACGGCGACGCCTTTCCGGCGAAACTACTCATCCAATGGCGTTCGATCCATGAATCATTTCTTCATCAAGAGATGCGCGGAATTGCGCCGCCTCCGGTTGGGCTAATTACCGAGGTCGCCGTCCGTGGTGGCCCCGGCGATCTTGCGAGTCGGAAGTTGTCGTTGTCGATGCTGAATCTCGTGCAAGGCGCCAACGAAACAGGCAAGAGCATGCTGCTGGATCTCTTGGCTAGTCCTGACGCACCCCACTATCTATCTGGCCGTCGCTGGATCGATGGCCTGAGCGCGGAAATCCGGTGGTTCGACCCGAATCCACGTACCCTTCACCTCGAGGCTCCTGCGGGCCAAATGCGACTCATCTCCGAAGATCGATCTACACCAGTAGTCTCGGCACCGTATCGCGCTATTGTCGTAAGGGGCAGTCAGACCTCCTTGCGTAGTCATCGCGACTTGGCTAGAGAGTTGGGCCTTTCTGAGCAGCTGTTTATTGAGGTCCTAGCGCAAGTGCCCCAACGTGTTCGCGGCCTAGTGATCGAAGTCACTCAGCAGGATTCTGTGCCAATCGTGCGCTTAGATGGATTGCCCGGACCGCTCAGATGCGACGAGAGTGCGAGCTTCGGGCGAATGTGGATCGTATTCCTTGAGTGTGCGATTGCACTCGCGCAAATGTGCAGTGATCGCGAGTCCACTCTCCTGCTCATCGACGAGCCTGAGGCGTATCTGCATCCTCAAATTGTCTACCGGTTGTTCCACTTGCTCGGCGAGCGAACATCAAGGTTTCAGACTCTTGTCGTTAGCCACGCTGCCCTACCGGCCGATGTTCGGCGAGGTTGGTCAGAGTTTGAATTCAAGCGGCGGCCGGGCATCTCAGAATCGTCGTCGCTACACTCTCAGTTCAGTGATCGGGCGCGCTGAACTCGGCATGAGCGTGCAGCGGCTGGCGGGCCAGCCCGACGACGTAATCGAGATCCCACTGACGGTTCCGTGCGGATCTCGTTGGAACCCGTATTAGTGCGGGCGTCCGGCAAGCATTAAGGTCAGCGATGTTGCCGTCGTCACGACCGGGTGACTTGGCGTCTGGCGCCTGCGGTTTGGGACACGTCCCGCACGTGCTATTGCGGTTTGTCGACCTGGACGAAGGTTGTTGCGGCGGCGACGCCTTCGGCGACTGCGTGGGGTAGCGGGACGTTGTGAGCGAGTCGTGCGGCGAGGGTGCCGAGGAAGGCGTCGCCGGCCCCGCTGGTGTTGGTGGCCTTGACGTGTGGTGCGGGGGCGAGTGCGGTGTGGTCGGCATTGCTGTAGGCGGCGCCGCGAGCGCCGGCGGTCACTATCGCCGCTCGTGGGCCCAGCTTGCGGAGTTCCTGTGCTGCGACCGACGGATCGGCATGGTGGCGGCCCAGTATCGCTGCCGCTTCGGCCTCGTTCGAGACGAACAGGTCGAGTGGGGCCAGCGCGGTCAGCCCGAGCGAGGGATGTGGCACGAGGTTGCCGATGAGCGTCTCGGCGTGGTGATGCCGGAAGACGGCGTCAACGGCATCGGGCTGGAGATCGAGCTGGGTTACCACGATCGGAGCTCGTAGCTGCTGAAGTGCGTTGCGCACATGCTCGCTGGCGAGCTCAGTCTCTGTGGCGTGTGCGAGGACGATGTAGTTCTCGCCGTCGGGGGTGACCTCGATGATCGCGGTACCGGTCGGAGCCGAGGGCATGAGTTGGAAGAAGGACACGTCGATGGCCGCGTTGGTGAGGGCTCGGCTCAGGAAGGCGCCCCATTCGTCGTCGCCGACGTTGCTGATCAGGCTGGCGCGGACGCCAGCCTGTCGTGCGGCCATGGCCTGGTTGAGGCTCTTGCCGCCCGGTGTGGTCGTCGTGGGTGACGAGGCGAACGTCGTCCGGCCGGCGACGGGCCGTTGGGGGATCCGCACGGTGATGTCGATGTTGGCGCGGCCGACGAAGGCGACATGCGGCGTACGGACCTGATCGGGCGGTTGGTTACTCATCCGCTGGTGGCCAGCTGATCGAGGAGCTGTCGCACTTCCGGCTGGCCGGAGAAGGTTTCGAGTCGCCGGGCCAGGGCGGTGACGTTTCGGCGAACCCGAACCGAGCCCGTCGTGGTAGCCGTGGTCAACGCTTCAGCCGCGACGGTGGCGGCCTGGCCTGGTTCCGAAGCCGCCAGGTAGGCGTGCGCCGTGCGGGAGAGGTACACGCCCCGTTCGCGTCGGTAGCGGTCGGGCCACGTGTTGACGGCGTTGGTGAAGCTGTCGATGGCCCGACGCGGTTGGTTGAGGCGGAGCCATCCCTCGCCCTCCTGCGCCGCAAGGTACGGCCGGGTGCAGAACGAACCGAGGGCGCTGCTCTCCCAGGTCGGCGGCCTGGCGGTCGCCACGAGTGTGTGGGCACGCTCGACCGCGGCCTGGAAAGCGGAGGCGTCCTGCGCGATGGCACTGCCGTGCGCCTGCTGGATGGCGGCGAAGGCGTGCACGAGCGGGGGCGTGTCGGGCAGGCGGGAAGCGGCACGGGCCAGCCCGACGACACAGTCCTCGTCCCCGGTTCCCACCATCCGCTGTGCCTTACGGGTCAGGACGTACGCCCAGAACTCCTGATCGTCGGCTTCCTGCGCCATGCTTCCCGCGCGGTCCAGCCAGCGGTCGCCTGCGGCCCGGTCGCCGAGATCGTCGCTGAGCCAACCCGCGAACTCGCTCCACCGTGCCTCGGTGCTGAGAAGCCGGTTACGAAGCTGTCCACGTGTCTGCCGACGCAGGGCGGCGATCAGCGCGATCTGCTGTTCGACGGTCGACAGGATGGTGAGACCACCCAGCCGGTCGTCCGCTTGTACGAGGAGCGCGCGAAGCTCCGCGAAGTGATCGACAACGGCAGGGTCGACGGACCGTGGGTGAGAAACGCCTGTGGTGGTGACAACCGGCACGGCGGTGAGGCCAGCGGCCAGTTCCAGCAGAGCCCTCCGGCTTACCCGCAATGACATCGCCTGCCCATCGGACATGACCGCAAGCGTAACCGCGTCACCATCGCGCAAGTCCGTCTCACCGGCCACCGCGACATCGGCGACCCGCGCGAGTGGTGCCGTCAGGCCGTTCGGACCACTGGACGTCAGATCCGTGGCGGCGAGGTCGCGCAACGACTCCCGTGCCGCGACCGTCACCGGGACACCGTGAGTGCCAGCCGGTAGTGAGTAGTCCTCGACTTCGCCCCACCGCACGCGTTGTGCCGCTTCGACTTTCTCCTGATCAAGCTGCTGCTTCAGGCGCCGATAGTCGTCGTAGCCGGCCAGCAACTCTCCACCAGCGGCCAGGGCCGCTTCACAGCGCTGCCAGAAGATCCGGTCCGGGCACTGCTGCCCGCGCTCCACGCCCGCGATCGTGGTCCGGGAAACCGGCACGCGCCTCGCCAAGGCCAACTGGGTCAGCCCACGCGCGTTGCGCCAGGCGGCAAGCCTTGCACCCAGTGCCCGCTTCGCATCGTCTACCCGTTGCGGATCGATCATGACGCCCGTCCCTTCACAACCCCGTGCGGACACGACGGCTGTATTGACGCAAAGCGACGTTACCGTAACCGATCTCCGCCAGAACCAGCCAGCGCCTCAACAGCCCCGGCGCCGGCGTCCTTGTCCGCGCCGAGCAACGTCTATCGGCGGGCGACCCGAGACCCGACTCCGGACCTTCGATTGATGTGCGCGGTGTGTGCTCGAGAGCGGATGCCACCGTGGGTCAACCGGAGCCACCGGATGCCATGGCGGGTCAACGGGCCGGGTCGCTGCCGGGGTCCGTGTGCTCGGGGTGTGGTCGTCGGTCGGCCCTGACCAGGGCGACGACGTGGGTGAACGTGGGCCACTCCCTGCCACCCCGGGTGAACCAGCAGGCCGCTAGACTGGGCACTCGCGCCCTCGTAGCTCAGGGGATAGAGCATCGGTTTCCTAAACCGTGTGTCGCAGGTTCGAATCCTGCCGGGGGCACCAGGTCAGAACCCGGATCAACGATCACCCATCCGCGCTCCGGGGCCTGCGTGCCCACTGCGTGCCATCGCTTCGCCGCCCTTGGCCGGCTCGCGTCCTGTGCTCAGCGACCCTGCATCTCGCCCGTCGACCACACGGGTGTAGTGCCGAGCAGTGACGCTGACGTTGGCCTTTCCGAGCCGACGAGCCGCGACCAGGACGCCACGGGAGTCAGCGACCCAGTTCGTGTGAGTGGCCCACGGGTAATGAGGCGTCACGTCGCCCCGGTCGGCTGACTCCACCCGCCACCAGGAACCAGCGGCGGAAGCCGTGGTGACTCTGCTGGTGCTCGTGGTGTGAGCCTGTCGTCGAGGGAGGACTCAGGCAGAGCCACCAGGCGTTGCCGACGCAGTTCCACCACGAAAGCCGGGACGGCCAGTTCCCGCAACGGGTGGTCGGTCGTGACCATCCGACGAGGAGATCCTGATACCGCAGTTGTTGCCGTCAACCTGATGCTCTCGCTCTTCAGAGTACGGGACGTTCAGGCCAACCAAGCGGCAGTCGATATCGGCTGTGGCCCGAGCCCGGGAGAGGGCTCGGGCCACGGTCGTTGTGGTCGGCGCGTTCGCGCCGTGGTTAGGAGTGGACCAGCTCGCGGGCCGGGGTTGCGTAGTCGTCGGACCACTCGGGTTCGGCCGAGGCCGCCGGAACGGATACCAGGCCGTAGGCGAATGCCTGGTAGACCGCGTTGGCTTCGGCGGAGCTGGGGTACGGGTTGGTGCAGCCGTACCCGGCACTGCCGCCGGACATGAGAATTGCGCAGTTGCCGTTGTAGTTGTCCCGGAGGCTGAGCGTGTGGCCCATCTCGTGGGTCACCACGCGAAGCGGGGAGTAGCCCTGGTTGATCTGGAGCCGGTCCAGGTAGATGGTGCCGTAGCCGAGGCCGATCGTGGCGCGCGAGCCGCCGCCGCTGACCACGTAGATGTTGATGTTCCCGCCGCCGGAGCTGCGAACCAGCCGGATGTTGGGGACTCGGCTGTTCCAGATCTGCGCGGCCTGGTCGGCGTGGCTGCTGTACTCGCCACCACCGGCGTAGGTGATGGTTCGCTGCGCGACACCCACCTGGGGGGCGGGGGCGGCGCTGGCCGCGTTC
>NZ_WVUH01000272.1 GCF_017614955.1 Micromonospora echinofusca | reverse complement strand
GCCGACGACCGCACCCCCCACCACGCCGCCGCCGACCACGACCCCGCCGCCGACCAGCGGCCTGCCGAAGCAGTTCCTCACCGGGTACTGGCACAACTTCGACAACCCGGCCGTGGAGCTGCGGCTGCGCGACGTGCCCGGCGAGTACGACCTGGTCGCGGTGGCCTTCGCCGAGGCGACCGCGACCCCGGGCGCGGTCACCTTCGCCGTCGACCCCGGCCTGTCTGCGGCCCTCGGCGGCTACACCGACGCGGACTTCGCCGCCGACGTGCAGACCCTGAAGGCCCGGGGCAAAAAGGTGATCATCTCGGTGGGCGGGGAGACCGGCCGGGTGGCGGTCAACGACGCGGCCTCCGCGACCAGGTTCAGCGACACGGTGTACGCCCTGATCCAGCGGTACGGCTTCGACGGCGTCGACATCGACCTGGAGAACGGGCTGAACCCGACCTACATGGCGCAGGCCCTGCGCGCCCTGCGGGCGAAGGTCGGCGCCGGCCTGATCATCACGATGGCCCCGCAGACCATCGACATGCAGTCCCCGTCGACCAGCTACTTCAAGCTGGCCCTGGACATCCGGGACATCCTCACGGTCGTCCACACCCAGTACTACAACTCCGGCGCGATGCTCGGCTGCGACCAGAACGCCGCGTACAGCCAGGGCACGGTCAACTTCATCGTGGCGCTGGCCTGCATCCAGTTGGAGGCCGGGCTCCGCCCGGACCAGGTCGCGCTCGGCCTGCCCGCCGGCCCCGGCGCGGCCGGCGGCGGGATCGTCGCACCCAGCGTGGTCAACGCCGCGCTCGACTGCCTGGCCCGGGGCACCAACTGCGGCAGCTTCCGCCCGCCGCGTACCTATCCCGGCATCCGGGGCGCGATGACCTGGTCGGTCAACTGGGACGTCAGCAACGGCAACGGCTTCGCCCGCACGGTCCGCCCGCACCTGGACACCCTGCCCTGATCCCTCACCCCACCCCACCACGGTCCGGGAGGACAGCATGAGACTCCGACCCCTGGCGCTCGCCGCCGGCCTGGCCGCCGCGCTGGTCGCGGCGACCCTGGTGGCCGCGCCGGCCGCGTCCGCCGCCACCGCCGCCTTCGTCCGCACCAGCAGCTGGAGCAGCGGGTACGAGGCGAAGTTCACCGTCACCAACGACACGTCCACCACGATCACCTCGTGGAACGTCCAGTTCGACCTGCCCACCGGCAGCTCGCTCGGCTCGTTCTGGGACGCCCAGCTGAGCACCTCCGGCCAGCACGTCACGGCGGTCAACCAGTCCTGGAACGGCACCCTGGCCCCGGCGGCCAGCACCTCGTTCGGCTTCGTGGTCAGCGGCACCGGTGACCCGGTGAACTGCACGGTCAACGGCTCGTCCTGCTCCGGTGGCGGCAATCCGTCGGGGCCGGGGGTGCCCGGCGGCCTGCGGGTCACCGGTACCACGAACAGCTCGGTCTCGCTGGCCTGGACCGCGTCCAGCGGCACGGTCACCGGCTACCGGGTGTACGAGGGCGGCACCGTCCGGGCCACCGTCTCCGGTACCTCGGCCACCATCTCCGGCCTGGCCGCCTGCTCGGCGCACAGCTACACGGTGGCGGCGTACAACTCCTCGGGCGAGTCGGCGAAGTCGGCTGCGGTTTCGGCGACCACCACCGGTTGTACCGGCACTCCGGGCGGGATGGCCGCCGCGCCGTACCTCTACCCGGGCTGGGGTGACCCGCCCGCGCCGGCGACGGTCATGTCGGCGACCGGGGTGAAGTGGTTCACCATCGCGTTCGTCCTCTCCGGCGGCGGGTGCACGCCGGCCTGGGACGGCAGCGGTCCGCTGACCGGTGGCGCGCACGCCGCGACGATCAACGCGATCCGGGCCGCCGGCGGCGACGTGATCCCGTCGATCGGTGGCTGGAGCGGCAACAAGCTCGGCCCGAACTGCTCCTCGGCGAGCGCCCTGGCCGGGGCGTACCAGCAGGTCATCGACACCTTCAACCTGAAGGCGATCGACATCGACATCGAGAACACCGACGAGTTCGAGAACGCGGTGGTGCAGGACCGGATCCTCGGCGCGCTGAAGATCGTCAAGCAGAACAACCCGGGGATCAGGACGATCATCACCTTCGGTACGACGACCACCGGCCCGAACTCCTGGGGTACCCGGCTGATCAACCAGGCGGCGGCCCTCGGCGCCAACATCGACACCTTCACGATCATGCCGTTCGACTTCAACGGCCACACCGACATGTACCAGAACACGGTCAACGCGGCCGAAGGGCTGAAGGCGGCCCTGAAGACCGCGTTCGGCTGGTCGGACGCCACCGCGTACACGCACATGGGTCTGTCCGGGATGAACGGGCTCTCCGACCAGCAGGAGCTGACCAGCCCGGCCACCTGGACCCGGATCCGGGACTGGGCGGAGGCCCGCTCACTGGGCCGGTTCACGTTCTGGTCGGTGAACCGGGACCGGCCCTGCCCGGGCGGTGGGGTGGTCTCGAACTGCAGCGGCATCGCCCAGAACACCTGGGAGTTCACCAGCATCACCGCCCAGTACGGCTGACAGCCGGCCGCTGACCCCGCCGGGCCGTCCCCCGGCGGGGTCAGCGGGGGGCGGACGCGGGGTCGGCGCGCCGGGCCCGACGTCGGCGTACCCGCCTGACCACCCAGTTGCCGATCATGAGAGCGAAGACCGCCAGGATCGCGTAGTCGAAGCAGTTGCTGTACCGGTCGATCTCCTGCCAGCGGGAGCCGAGGGCGTACCCCAGCCCGACGAAGATCGAGTTCCAGATACCGCTGCCCAGCGTGGTCAGGGCCAGGAACTGGCCCATCGGCATCCGGTTCGCACCGGCCGGTACCGAGACCAGGCTGCGGACCACCGGCACCATCCGGCCGAAGAGCACGGTCGCCCGGGCGTGCCGTTCGAACCAGCGGTCCGCCCGTTCCAGATCGTCGAGTTCGACCAGGGGGACCCGGTCCAGCCAGCGCTTGAGTCGTTCCTCGCCGAGCCAGGCGCCCACCCAGTAGAGCGCCAGCGCACCGAGGACCGAGCCGGCCGTCGCGGCGAGCACCACCGCCACCACGTTGACCCGTCCCTCGCCGGCCAGGTAGCCGGCCATGGCGAGGACGATCTCGCTGGGAATCGGCGGAACGAGGTTCTCCAGGGCCACCAGCAGCCCGACGCCGAGCGCGCCGAGGGAGTCGATCACCCCGGCCACCCAGCCGGTCAGCCCGCCGACCTGCGTCGGATCGACATCAGCGGCGAGAGCCATACGGTGCCTCCTGAGCAGCCGGCGGACGGGTGGGAGCCGCTCCCGGTGGCCGGGTGGGAGCACCTCCAGTGGTACCCGGGCCGGGCCGGGCCAATCCCGCCGGCCGGGTACCCCGGGTCACTTCACCCACCATGATCCACCCGGGTCCCTGGTAGGTGGGGCGTCAGCCCCGACCGACAGCCCGACTTCCGGGAGACGGAGGGGGATCGAGGGGCGTTTGCCGATCGGGCGGATCGGAGAAGGAACACCCGTATGGGTGACAGGTGGTACTCCGAGGCGGTCGTCTACTGCCTCGACATCGACACGTTCGCGGACTCCAACGGTGACGGCATCGGGGACATCCCCGGCCTGATCGGCCGGCTCGACTACCTTGCCCGGCTCGGGGTCACCTGCCTGTGGCTGCACCCGGTGCACCCGTCGCCCAACGGCGACGACGGCTACGACGTGACCGACTTCTACAACATCGACCCGCGCTTCGGCACCCTCGGGGACTTCGCCGAACTGCTGCACCAGGCGGAGAACCGGGGCATCCGGGTGATCATCGACCTGGTGGTCAACCACACCTCGGACCAGCATCCCTGGTTCCAGTCGGCCCGGTCCTCACCCGACTCGCCGTACCGCGACTGGTACGTCTGGTCGGAGCACGAGCCGGCGGACCGGCACCAGGGCATGGTGTTCCCGGGTGAGCAGCACGAGACCTGGACCTACGACCGGACCGCGAAGGCGTGGTACTACCACCGGTTCTACAAGTTCCAGCCGGACCTGAACATCGCCAACCCGGCGGTCCGGGCGGAGATCAAGAAGATCGTCTCGTTCTGGCTCCAGCTCGGGGTCTCCGGGTTCCGGATCGATGCGGCCCCGTTCATCATCGAGCTGACCGAACCGGGCAACGCCGACTCACCCAAGGACTTCGCCTTCCTCACCGAGCTGCGCCAGCACGTGCAGTGGCGTCGGGGTGACGGGGTGCTCCTCGCCGAGGCCAACGTCGAGCCCGACCAGCTCCCGGTCTACTTCGGCGACGGGGCCGGCTCGGCCAACCGGCTGCACATGCTCTTCGACTTCATGCTCAACGGGCGGCTGATGCTGGCCCTGGCCCGGCAGGACCCGGAACCGATCATCGACGCGCTGCGGGACACCCCGGCCCTGCCCGAGGGGGGCCAGTGGGCCACCTTCCTGCGCAACCACGACGAGATCGACCTCTCCCGGCTCACCGCCGAGCAGCGCAACCAGGTGTACGCCGAGTTCGGGCCGGACGAGGAGATGCGGCTCTACGGGCGGGGCATCCGGCGCCGGTTCGCCTCGATGCTCGGCAACGACCGGCGGCGGATCGAACTGGCCTACTCGCTCCAGTTCACCCTGCGCGGCACGCCGGTACTGCGGTACGGCGAGGAGATCGGGATGGGCGAGGACCTGTCGCTGCCGGGCCGGGAGGCGATCCGTACCCCGATGCAGTGGTCGTACCAGCCGAACGCCGGGTTCTCCACGGCCGAGGAGGAGAAGCTGGTCCGTCCGGTCGTCGACAAGGGGGAGTTCGCCTACCAGAAGGTCAACGTCACCGCCCAGCGGTCCGACCGCAACTCGCTGCTGTCCTGGTTCGAGCGGATGATCCGGACCCTGCGCGAGGCGCCGGAGGTGGGCAACGGCTCGTGCACCCACATCGACGTACCGATGCCACCCGGGGTGCTCGCGCACCGCGCGGACGGGCCGACCGGCACCATGGTGTTCCTGCACAACCTGGGTACCACCGACGCCGAGGTCGATCTCGGTGTCCTGGCCCCCGAGGCGGACCTGCCGGTCGACGTGCTCAGCGACCGGCACTACGGCGAGGTCGGCAAACTCGACGCGCTCAAGGTCGCCGGGTACGGGTACCGCTGGATCCGGCTCTGTCGGAGCTGGTCGGCCTGAGCCGGTGCCGCGCCCGGCCCGAGCCGGTGGAGCATCGGCCTGAGCCGGTGCACGGTCCGCGCCGTACCCCTGGGTTAAGCTCCTCCGATCGAGCCGTAAGTTACCCGGAGGTAATCATGTCGGAGCAGCCCCGCGTCGCGATCGTCACCGGAGCAGCCCGGGGGATCGGTGCCGCCACCGCGCGCCGGCTGGCTGCCGACGGTCTGGCCGTCGCCGTGGTGGACATCGAGGAGTCGGCCACCAGGGAGACCGTCGACGCGATCGGTGCGGCCGGCGGGCGGGCGCTGGGGGTCGGCGCGGACGTCGCCGACCGGGCCCAGGTCGAGGCGGCCGTCGAACGGGTCGCCGCCGAGCTGGGTGCCCCGACGGTGCTGGTGAACAACGCGGGGGTGCTCCGCGACAACCTGTTGTTCAAGATGACCGACGGGGACTGGGACACCGTGATGGGGGTGCACCTGCGCGGCGCGTTCCTGTTCAGCCAGGCCACCCAGAAGCACATGGTGGAGCAGCGTTGGGGACGGATCGTCAACCTCTCCAGCACCTCGGCGCTGGGTAACCGGGGGCAGGCGAACTACGCCACCGCCAAGGCCGGGCTCCAGGGCTTCACCAAGACCCTCGCGATCGAGTTGGGGCCGTTCGGGGTCACCGCGAACGCGGTGGCGCCCGGATTCATCGTCACCGACATGACGGCGGCGACCGCCGCCCGGATGAAGGTCGACTTCGACCAGTTGCAGGAACGGGCGGCGGCGGAGATCCCGGTCCGCCGGGTCGGGCGGCCCGACGACATCGCGCACACCATCTCGTTCCTGGTCAGCGAGGGGGCGTCGTTCGTCTCCGGCCAGGTGATCTACGTGGCCGGCGGTCCGCGCGACTGACCGTTCCCCGTGCCCCGGCCGGTCGGGTCGGACCGACCGGCCGGGGACGTCCCGGCGGGTCCGGGCCGACCGGATCAGACCTGGGCGTCCCGGCGGGTCCGGGCCGACCGGATCAGACCTGGGCGTCCCGGCGGGTCCGGGCCAGCCAGATCAGGCCGAGGACCGGCAGTACCAGGGGTACGTAGCCGTAGCCGCTGCCGAAGCCGGACCAGACCGTGTCGTCGGGGAAGAGGGCCGGGTCGAGCACGCTGGTGAGGCCGACCGCGAGGACGCCGACCAGTTCGACCGTGCAGCAGAGCCAGGCGGTGCGCCGCCCGCCGGTGCCGCCCCGGGCCAGTCCCACGGTGGCCACGATGTAGATCACCGCGGCGAGTGCGGAGAGCAGGTAGGCGACCGGCGCCTCGTCGAACCTGGTGACGATCTGGAGACCGGCGCGGCAGGTCGCGGCGATGGCGAAGAGCAGGTAGACCGCGACCAGCAGGCGACCCGGGCCGCTGCTCGTGGTCCGCGTCGGCCGGTCGGTCGTGGTCGTCGGGCCGCCCGACCGCTCAGCCACCGGTGACCTGCCAGGTCTGCTGGAGCCGGACTACGACCACCGGCAGCACCAGGCAGACCACGGTGACGATGGCGCTGCCCCAGCGGGTGGGTTCCATCCGGGCCAGCACGGCGGCCAGCGGGGGCAGGCAGACCAGGGTCACCAGGTAGCCGAAGAACGCGCCGGGCTCGCCCGGCCGGTCCCCGCCGGCCAGCGCCACCAGGGCCACCACGGCCAGGCCGAGTACGGCCAGTTCCAGCAGGCCCAGCCCGACGAGGTGGCTGCGGTCCGGCGGCCGGTTGCGGGCCGTCGCATAGAGGCTCCAGGCCGCGAGGACGAGCGACAGCACGATCGTGCCGGTCGCAGGGAGACCGTCCACCGGCGTACCCGCTGCTGCTGCGCTGCTCACCGCGACAGCCTACTAAGCGGTGTAGTACCGGCCGCGTCCCGCCACCTGCCCCGGGTCGGCAGTGATGGCAATCACATTTATTCAAATCTATGATTACCCATGGTCTCCGGGCGGGTACGCCAGAGGAGTTGATGGACATGGGTGACGGCGCGACCTGGCTCCTGGTGATCGTCCTGCTGCTGGCCGCCCTCGGCCTGCTCGGCCTGGCCGTCCTGCCGGGACCGGACCGGGACGGGGAGCCACCGGTCGATCCGGCCCGGCTCCGGGCCGAGGCCGAGGAGTTGGCCGGGCACGCCGAGGCGGTGCGGGCCGAGGCGGAACGGGCGGTCGCCGCCGCGCTCGCCGCGCGGGACCGGGTCGGCGCCGCCGAACAGGACCGGGACCGCACCTGGCAGGCCCAGGAGGCGGCCGAAGCGGCGTACCAGCGGGCCTGGCGGGCCGCCCTCGCCAGCCGGGAACCCCGGGACACCGACGACACGGCGCGGGACCGGGAGCGGACGGTCACCCGGGCGGCGCTGTCCGCGTACCGGCGGGGCGACCTCTCCGGAGCGGAGTTCCGCGAGGTGTGGCGACGGGCCGGGGAACCGGACCCCGTGCAGCAGGCCCGGGAGCAGGTCGTCGAGCGGTACCGGGCGGAACTGATCGCCGCCCGCCGGGCGTACGACCGGGCCGCCGCCGCGTTCCGGCACCTCGACGAGGCGGCCCGGATCGCCGAGGTGGCCGCCCGGGCGCTGGTCGACGAGGCAGCCGAGTCCGCCGTCGAGGCCGAGCAGGCCCGGATCGCCGCCCACCGGTACCCCGACCGGTGGTTCCGTCGTCGGAAAACGGCCGGACCTGCGCCGGAACCGGGCGGCGACTAGCCTGGACCGCGCCACGGGTCACCGTGGCGTACGACGACACGGGGGCACCCTTGCTGCGGTTCGGACTCTTCGGCACCGGTCACTGGGCGGCACAGACGCACGCCGCCGCGCTCGACGCGCACCCGCAGGCGCAACTGGCCGGGGTCTGGGGCCGTGACCCGGCCAAGGCCCGCGCCCTGGCGCAGCGGCACGGCGTACCGGCCTTCGACGACGTGGACGCGCTGCTCGACGCGGTCGACGCGGTCGCCGTGGCCCTGCCGCCCGACGTGCAGGCCGACATCGCCGTGCGGGCCGCTACCGCCGGCCGGCACCTGCTGCTGGACAAGCCGCTCGCGTTGGCCACGGCCGACGCCGACCGGGTGGTGACGGCGGCGGCGCAGGCCGGGGTCGCCTCGGTGGTCTTCTTCACCGGCCGGTTCCACCCCAACGTCGCCGCCTTCCTGGCCTCGGCCGCCGCCGTCGGCGGCTGGCACGGGGCGCAGGTCACCATGTTCGCCTCGATCTTCCAACCGGAGAGCCCGTACGGCGGTTCGGCCTGGCGGCGGGAGCACGGTGGGCTGTGGGACATCGGGCCGCACGCCCTCTCGGTGATCCTGCCGGTGCTCGGCCGGGTCACCCGGGTGGCCGCGATGGACGGCCCGCGTGACGCGGTGCACCTGCTGCTCGACCACGCCGGTGGCGCGACCAGCACGGTCTCGTTGAGCCTGGACGCGCCACCGGAGGCGATGCGGAACGAGGTGCTGTTCCACGGCGAGAACGGCGTGCAGCGGGTACCGGCGCGCGACGGTAGCCCGGTGACCGCGCTCGGCGTCGCCCTCGACCAGTTGGTCGAGGAGGTCGACAACGGCACCCGGGACCACCACTGCGACGTGCGGTTCGGTCGGGAGGTGGTGGCCGTGCTGGACGCCGCCGGCACGGCCCGCGCCGAGGGGCGTACGGTCAGCCTGCCCGGCTGAGCCCACGCTCAGCCGAGCGGACGCCCCGACCGTTACCCGACGGGCGTCGGACCGGCGTCGGGCAGATCCGGCCGGTCCGGCCGGTCCGGCCGGTCCGGCAGGTCCGGCAGGTTTCACCCATCCGGCAGGCGTCCGGCGTCGAATGCCTACCGTGCTGGCTGACAGATCACCCGGGGGGACGTCCAGGATGATGACCTACCGCAGCCCTGGCGACGACCGGCCGGGACGCACCGACAATCGGCTGACCCGGCCCGCCGGCCCGGCCACCGGGTCGGGCGCCGGCCCGCCGCTACGGTCGGTCCCCGCCCCGGCCACCGTGGACCCGACCGGGGAGGTGGACCGGCTGCTGCGCGCGGTCGGACGCGGGGACGAGGCCGCCTTCGACGCGCTGTACGAGATCGTCGCGCCCCGGGTGTACGGGCTGGCGCGGCGGGTGCTGCGGGATCCGGCCCAGGCCGAGGAGGTGGCCCAGGAGATCCTGGTCGAGGTGTGGCGCACCGCCGCCCGGTTCGACCCGGCCCGGGGTACCGCCACCTCCTGGATCTTCACCATCGCGCACCGCCGGGCGGTGGACCGGGTCCGCGCCGAGCAGGCCAGCACCGAACGTGACCACCGGGTGGCCGCCGGTTCCGGCGAGACGCCGTACGACGAGGTGGCGGAGGAGGCGGCGAGCCGGCTGGAGCGTCAGCAGGTACGCCGCTGTCTGGAGGGGCTGACCGAACTCCAGCGGGAGGCGATCACCCTCGCCTACTACGGCGGGCACACCTACCAGCAGGTGGCCGTGCTGCTCGACGCCGCCCTGCCGACGATCAAGACGAGGATGCGGGACGGGCTGATCCGCCTGCGTGACTGCCTGGGCGTGGAGGTGACCCGGTGACCGACATCCACGCGCTGGCCGGCGCGTACGTGCTCGACGCGGTGAGTGACATCGAGCGGGCCGCGTTCAGCCGGCACCTGGCGGACTGCGAGACCTGCGCCCTGGAGGTCGCCGAACTCCGCGAGACGGTGGCCCGGTTGGCCGACCAAACCTGGTCGGTGCCGCCGCCCCGGATGCGGGCCGAGGTGCTGGCGCAGATCCGCCGTACCCCGCAGTTGCCGCCGGGCGGGGTGGCCCGACCGGCGGGCCGGGGTGGTTCGGCCCGGTGGCGTCAGTGGACCATCGCCGCGGCGGCCGCCGGGGTGGTGGC
>NZ_WVUH01000271.1 GCF_017614955.1 Micromonospora echinofusca | reverse complement strand
GGGGGCCGGTGGGGCGGGCCGGTCGCCCGGGTCGCGCCGGGCACCGCCGGCGGCCCCGCGCTCCCGGCTCAGGTACGTCGAGACGCCGTGCCACACCACCGTCCCGTCCACCGATCCGGTGAGGACCACGTCGAGTTGCCGCCCCCGGTCGTGCCGGCGCAGGTCGGTGGCGTGTACCGCGAAGTCGAGGGTCTCGTCCGCCCCGATCGGCCGGTGCACGGTGATCCGATTGCCCACGTGCACCAGACCGATCAACGGGAACGGGAAGTCGGGGGCGGTCATCAGCCGCAGGGCCAGCGGGAAACCCATGATGTGCGGGTACGTCCCCGGCAGCGTCTCGGTGAGCCGGAAACCGCACACCCGGTCGTACTCGGCCAGGTGGGCGCGGTCGACGGTGACTCCCCGTACGGTCAGCTCCACGTCCGGCGGCGTGCCGGCCCGGTGGGAGCCGACTCCCGGCAGCAGCCCGGTCAGCGCCCGGCGGTAGAGCGCCCCGGTGGCCGGCATCGCGGGCAGTACGACGGTCCGGCGGGTCTGCGGCGACTCGGCGGCGGTGGACATCTCACGCCCCCAGCAGGCTCTGGCCGCAGACCCGGACCACGTTGCCGGTGATCCCACCCGAGGCCGGTGAGGCGAACCAGGCGATGGTCTCGGCCACGTCGACCGGCAGACCACCCTGGGACATGCTGTTCATCCGCCGGCCCGCCTCCCTGATCATCAGCGGGATCCGGGCGGTCAGTCGGGTCTCGATGAAGCCGGGGGCGACCGCGTTGAGTGTGATGCCGCGTTCGGCGAGCACCGGGGCCATCGACTGGACCAGCCCGATCACCCCGGCCTTGCTGGTGGCGTAGTTGGTCTGGCCCCGGTTCCCGGCGATCCCGGCGATGGAGGAGACCGCGACGATCCGCCCGCCGGCCGGGACGAGGTCCCGGTCCAGCAGTACGTCGTTGATCCGCTCCTGGCTGGCCAGGTTGACGTCGATGACCTGGTCCCACCGGTCGGCGTCCATCCGGGCGATCGTCTTGTCCCGGGTGATGCCGGCGTTGTGCACCACGATGTCGACGTGGCCGTGCCGGGTGGCCAGGTGCTCGGCCAGCCGGGTCGGGGCGTCCGCCGTGGTCAGGTCGAGCTGTACCGCCGTACCGCCGATGTCGTTGGCCACCGCGGCGAGTGCGTCGCCGGCGGCCGGGATGTCCAGGACGACGACGTGCGCGCCGTCGCGGGCCAGCAGCCGGGCGAGCGCCGCGCCGATGCCCCGGGCGGCGCCGGTGACCAGGGCGACCTTGCCGGCGAGGGGACGGTCCCAGTCGGCGGGGGCGACCGCCTGGCCCGGACCGGCCGGCCGGCCGACCCGGACGACCTGCCCGGAGACGTACGCGGAGCGGCCGGAGAGCAGGAAGCGCAGGGTGGATTCGAGGCTGACCAGGGTGCCGGCGTCGGCGTCCCGGGTCACGTACACGAGTTGGGCGGTGCTGCCCCGGCCGAACTCCTTGCCGATGCTGCGGGTGAGCCCCTCCAGGGCCCGTTGGGCGGTGGCGGCGCGCGGGGCGTCGCACTCCTCGGGCGGGGTGCCGAGCACGACCACCCGCCCGGACGGGTGCAACGTGCGGGCGTGGGCGTGGAAGAAGTCGTAGAGCGGGCGGAGCCCGGTCGAGTCGGTGACGCCGGCGGCGTCGTAGACCAGGGCCGCGTTGCGGGCCGCCCGGTCGGTGGCTGGTCCGGGTGTGGCGGCGGCCGGGTCGGTGGCTGGTCCGGGTGTGGCGGCGGAGTCGCGCAGTTCGACCCCGGCGGCGGTCAGCAGCGCGCCGACCTGCTCGGCCAGTCGACCGTCGGGCGCCGCGCCGAGCAGCACCGGGGCGGTGACGAGCGGGTCGCCGGGTCGGTGCCGGCGCAGTCGGGGCGGGTCGGGGAGACCGAGGCGCTTGACCAACGCGCGGCCGGGGCCCGACTGGACGAAGCTCGCGTACCTGTCGCTCATAGGCGTAGCCTACTGACGAGTAGGGTATCGGCAAGGCTTTCACCCGGTTGAGTTTCCCGATTCGCCGGGTCGGGTTCCTGAGGAGGCGGGATCGTGCAGACCATCCGTCGGGTCGCGGTGATCGGTGGCAACCGGATCCCGTTCGCCCGGTCGAACTCCCGGTACGCCAGTGCCTCCAACGCGGACATGCTCGGCGCCGCCCTGGACGGGCTGGTCGCCCGGTTCGGGCTGGCCGGCCAGCGGCTCGGTGAGGTGGTGGCCGGGGCGGTGCTCAAGCACGCGCGGGACTTCAACCTGACCCGCGAGGTGGTGCTCGGCTCCCGGCTCGACCCGCACACCCCGGCGTACGACATCCAGCAGGCCTGCGGCACCGGTCTCGAAGCGGCCATCCTGGTGGCCAACAAGATCGCACTCGGCCAGATCGAGGTCGGGGTGGCCGGCGGGGTGGACACCACCTCGGACGCCCCGCTGGCCGTGAACGAGGAACTGCGGCGCAACCTGATCAAGCTCAACTCGGCCCGTACGCTGGGCGAACGGCTGAAGATCGCGACGAAGCTCCGGCCGAGCCAGCCGTTCCGGCCGGAGATCCCACGCAACGCCGAGCCGCGTACCGGGTTGTCGATGGGGGACCATGCGGCGGTCACCGCCGTGCGGTGGGGCATCGACCGGGCGGCCCAGGACGAGTTGGCCCTCCGCTCGCACCAGCGCCTCGCCGCCGCCTACGAGCGCGGCTTCTTCGACGACCTGATCACGCCGTACCTGGGGCTCACCCGGGACCAGAACCTCCGGCCGGACACCAGCCTGGAGAAGCTGGGCAGCCTCAAACCGGTCTTCGGGACCCGGGGCGCCGACGCCGAGCAGGCGAGCATGACCGCCGGTAACTCCTCGCCGCTCACCGACGGCGCGTCGACGGTGCTGCTGGCCAGCGAGGAGTGGGCTGCCGCGCACCGGCTACCGGTGCTGGCCTGGTTCTCGTTCAGCGAGGTGGCCGCCGTCGACTTCGTACACGGCGACGAGGGGCTGCTGATGGCCCCGGCGTACGCCGTACCCCGGATGCTGGCCCGCGCCGGACTCACTCTCCAGGACTTCGACTACTACGAGATCCACGAGGCGTTCGCCTCGCAGGTGCTGGCCACCCTGGCCGCCTGGGAGTCGCCGGAGTTCTGCAAGGAGCGGCTCGGCCTGGACGCGCCGCTTGGTGCGATCGACCGGGCGAGGCTCAACGTGAACGGGTCGTCGCTGGCCGCCGGGCACCCGTTCGCGGCGACCGGTGGACGGATCGTGGCCACCCTGGCCAAGCTGCTCGCGGAAAAGGGCAGTGGTCGGGGGCTGATCTCGATCTGCGCCGCCGGTGGGCAGGGCGTCACCGCGATCCTGGAACGCTGACCGGCGGGCTGCGGCCAGGAAGGAACCTGACCGGCCCGGGAACCGGATCACCCCGGGCGACCGGCTCAGGCCCCCGGGGTCGTACCGGGCGGCCGGCTCAGGCCCCCGGGGTCGCCGGGCGGTGTACCCCGGCGTGGGGCTCTGTCAGCAGGGGACCTCGGTGAAGGTCAGGTAGCCGGTACGGGTGCCCCACTGGTACCGGGAACCGTCGCACTCCTCGTACAGGCTGCCGACGATCGTGGTCTTCGACGAGTCCGAGTAGTAGTAGGTGGTGCACTGGTGATCGATCATGCAGGCGCGGGCCTGGGCCGGCGCGCCGGGCAGAACGGCGATGGCCGCGACGCCGAGGGTGGCGGCGGCCAGTGTGCGACGGAGCATGGGTACCTCCTGGGGTGGAGCCGGCCCGACGGTTGACCGGATGGCCAGATCATAGATCATCGTGGATTTGATGGGTGGGCTTGTCGTTGGCCGGGTCGGCGGCCGGGTGATCCAGGTGCTTCTCCCAGCCAGGTAAATCCGGCAAAACGCACGAAAATCCCACGAAATCCCGATGATGGGACTACTGATCTGTCATCGGGGAGGTTCCGTCATGAAACTCCGTACCTGTGCACTGGTGCTCGCGGCCGTGGTCGCCCTCGTCGGGGTGCCCGACCCTGACCGTCTGCGGCCGGCGCCGCCGCCCCACCCCGGACCGTCGGTCATGACGTCGGCGGCGGCTCTGCTGATCCGCTCCGCCGTCACCGTCATGATCAATGGGCAGGTCACCAGGTGACCGGGAGCGCGGCGGGCCCGTGGGTACGGAACGACGGGCGCCAGGTCACCTCGGTCGCCGGCTCGGCCAGCGCGAGCCGGGGCAGCCGGCTGGCCAGCGCGTCCAACGCCTCCAACGCCTCGACCCGGGCCAACGCCGCCCCGATGCAGTGGTGCACGCCGCGCCCGAAGGCCAGGTGACCGGTGTTGTCCACACCCACCCGGGAATCGCGGTTGGCGGCGGCGATGGCGAGCAGCACGGTGTCCCCGGCCGGGATGGTGGTGCCGTCCACGACGATGTCCTGCACCGGGAACCGGCGGATCGCCACCGGGGCCGGCGGATCCAACCGCAGGGTCTCCTCGACCGCCGCAGCCAACTGGTCCCGGTCCAGCCGGCCCAGCGGCTCGGGTTGCCGCAGCAGGGCCAGCGTGGTGCTGGCGATCAGGTTCGCCGAGTTCTCGTAGCCGGCGAAGAGGATCAGGAAGGCCAGCGACGTCAGCTCGTTCGCGGACAACCGGTCGTCGTCGTTCTCCACGCTCACCAGGGCGCTGAGCAGGTCCGCGCCGGGCTGTTCGCGTTTCCGCGCGAGTAGCTCGACCACGAAACCGTGCATCTCGACGATCGCCTGCCGGGCCGCCTGCCGGTCCGGGCGATGGGTGGCGAGCAGGGTGTCCGTCCAGGCCCGGAAGTCCCGCCGGGCGCCCGCCGGGATGCCGAGCAGGTCGGCGATGACGTGCACCGACAGTGGCGCGCAGAAGGCCGCGACCAGGTCGGTCGTACCCGAGAAGGGCAACTCGTCGAGCAGGCCGTCGGCGGTCCGGCGGATCGCCGGGCGCATCGCGCGTACCCGCTGCGGACTGAACGCGGACGCCACCAGCCGGCGGATCCGGGTGTGGTCCGGGGGGTCCATGTTGAGCAGGTTCGCGTCCAGCGCCGGGGGCAGGGCGAACCCGGACCAGCCACCCCGGGAGTGCCGACGGTCCAGCGAGAGCCGGGGATCGGCGAGCCCGTCCGCGACGTCCCGGTGGCCGGTCACCAGCCAGGCGTGCGAGCCGTCCGGCAGGACCGCGCGGTGCACCCCGGAGAGGGTGCGCAACCGGTCGTACTCCTCCCCGAGCCGGTCGGCGGAGCAGGGGATCGGCACCAGGCCGGCATTAATGATCATTGACTGTCTCCAGGGCTGCGTCGGCGACCAGCGGGGAGTGCGCGAAGGCCCGGGCGACCCGGGCCAGCTGCCGCATCTCCCGTACCTCGTCCAGGGCCTCGTCAGGGGTGGCGGGCTCCTCGGGGCGGCGGGGGCGCGACTCGGCGGTGACCGCCGTCAGCGCCGCCCGCAGCTTCGCCGCCTCGACCACGGCGGCCAGTTCGTCGCCCCGCAGGCCGGACGCCTCACCCCGGCGCCGGGCCCGCTCGCCGACCGCCTCGCTGAGGTACGGCCGCAGGGCGAGCCGGGCGTCGTAGATCTCCACGACCCGCCGGTGCAACCGCTCGGCGGGTCGCCACCGACCGGCCCGGTCGGGGGTGAGACGGACTGCGGGGACGGCGGTGCTGAGCGCGTGCCACAGCGGGTGGAGCTGGCGGAGCAGACGTACCCGGTCCACGGTGCCCGCCACCCCGGCGAGCCGGGGCCCCCAGGCTGGCATGGTCAACCCGAGGATGACCAGCAGCGCCCCGACGCTCGACGAGAGGGGGACCAGGGCCTCCCCGCGGTGGACGTTCCAGCCGGCGGCGGCCTCGACGATGTCGAGCGCGCGGACCGTGCAGTAGACCAGGCCGACCGCCGCGCCGGCGGTCGTGGTCCGCAGCCCGGTCCGCAGCCAGCCGGTGCCGACCAGCCGGGCGTACGGCCAGCAGATGCGGATGATGTCCACCAGGCCGGCGGCGAAGGCGGTCAGGTACGCCAGCAGATAGACCGCGAAGTGGGGGCGGCCGGCGTAGGTGGCGACGAAGTCGGTGTTGCGGGACTCGGTGGGGCCGGCGGCGACGAAGAGCCCGAGCAGTACCAGCGCGACCGTGCCGAGGACGAACTGCCGGTGCCGGGCCCGACGTCGGGCGGTGGTCGGCTCCGCCCACCAGAGCAGCAGCACCTGGATGGTGGTGGAGAAGGCCACCACGCAGAGATGCGCGACCAGGGCGGCGATGTTGTTGACCCCGGTCAGCCGGTCGGCGGCCGTCCACACGGCCGGGGTGGAGACGGTGAAGGTGACCGCGAGCAGGGCGAGGGCGTTGGTGACCGCCCGTCGCGCCGGAGTCCCTGGGCCGCGCTGGTGCGCGGAGAGCAACCGGTAACCGGTGGCCGCCCAGGCGAGGGCGGCCAGCACCGGGTAGAGCGCGCCGTGCACGCCTCAGCCGCCGTCGAGTGAGCGCCGGATCCGGTCGACCACCGCCGCGGCGGCCGGGTCGGCGGCCGGCCCGGCGTCGGGACCGGGTCGGGGGACGTGCCGGGTGGTGTGCCGCCAGAGCAGGTCAGCGATGATCTCCGCCTCCGTTTCGGCCCGCTCGTCGTACCCGGGAACCCGGCCGAGTACGGAGGTCACCACCGCAGGGTCGAGGGTGGGCATCAGCAGGCGGGCGAGATCGGTCCCGCCGACCGGTTGCCCGGTGTGCCCGGCCAGCAGGTGGCCCAGTTCGTGGGCGACGATGTGCCGCTGGTGCAGCGGGCTGGTCCGGTTGTCGTACGCCACGTGGTGGGCGTTGGGTGTGGTGATGACGAGGCCGCAGGGAGCGTCCGGGGGGAGCGGCAGCGGCAGGAGGTGGACCGGTCGGTCGAGGCGCTCGGCCACGGCCCGGCACAGCGCGTCGCAGTCCGGCGTCGTCGGTGCCGGGATGTCGGCGACCAGGCGCGCGAACCGTCGTCGTGCACGCCATCCGGTCATTCGTCCGTAGCCTTTCCGGCCCGGTCCTTCCCGGTGAGTCCTTCCAGTTCCAGGCAACGGTCGACCATCTGCTGGATGACCTCCTGGCTGGCCGGGGAGAGGCCCTTGTGCTGGAGCACGGTCCGTAGCGAGACGTGTTGCACCTGGAGCCGGCGCAGGGCGTCCAGGGTGCGCAGGTCGGCGATGGTGTGCCGGGCGAGTTCGTCGTCGAAGAAATATGCCGGGCTGACCCCGAAGAAGGCGGCGAGCGCCTCGATGTGGTCCTTCGTAGGATTCTTTCGCCGGCCACTGCGGAGTTGCCAGATGTAGACATCGGAAATGGAGCCACCTGCTGCGCGGATCGCTGCCGCCACCTCCTTGTTACTGTGCGGCGTACGGCGACCTGCCGGTCGGATCGTCTCGAAGAGCAGGTTGAGCCGGTCGGCGAACGAGGACCCTCCGTCAACGGTGCCGCCTGCGCCCATTCCTACCTCCGCGGTTCACCATTGCTAGCTCTCATTAGTCGGCTCGTAGTTATTGTTAACTCTGGTTGGTGTCGCGGCGTGCCCACCGTCGGTCCCCGCTGTCCGTGCCTGCTCCGCCCCTGATAGCTGCCGCGTCGACAGGAGGTGGGCGGATTCCCGGTGGCCATCGGGACACCTTTCCGTTCCGCTCCGGGGCCCATTGTGCGGCGGCTCGGCCGGGCCCATTGCACCGACCCGGGTAATGCAGAGGCCGGCATCCACGGGGGGAGATGCCGGCCTCTGTCTCGCACCTTACCGATGACAGCCGGGTTGATGCAATGGCCTACCGGTGGGTTTTCCGGGAAAGCCCCATCCCCCGCCGGCTCCGGGCATTCCCCTTGCCGCTGTCTGCGAGGGTGTGAGCGCGCCGTGGCGGCCCTACCGCCGATGCGGCACCATGGCATCCGCAACACGCATCCGTCCTCAGTGGACAGCAGGCGTCGACAGAATCTGGAGAGCGGACATGAGCACCGACTCCGGCTGGAGCGACTACCTTTCCACCGAGACCACCGCCGTGGACCATCGCCGACGCCAACTACGACGTCGCCAGCGGGTACGACACGACGGCCGGGTCGTTCCTCGACGCCGCCGTGGCCGAGAGCGGCTCCAGGAGCGCACCCGACGGACCCGGGACCTGGCCAGCAGCATCGGCGCGGTGATCACGCCGTACGTCCTCGCCGGTCGCCTCGTGCAGATGAACAGCAGGAACCCCGCAGTTCGCCTGTCCCCGCTGTCAGGCGTGGACGCTGACGAGACGGCCGTCACGTTCTGTCAGCGCTGTGGGGACCGCCGTTCCGAGACCGCACTGCGTACCTGCCCGCCTGCCGGTTCGACTTCCGTTCGCTGCTGAAGCCGGAACAGCTCTGGCGCCCCCGGGAACGGCCGGCACCACCACCTCCCCTGTCGGCACCGCCGCCGCCCGTACCGCAGGCGGTGTCCGGCTCCGCCGTCGTACCGCCGCAGCGTGCAGCGGACCCGGAGGCGGAACACTGGCCCCGCCCGCCCGGCTACCCACAGTGATCCGGTCGGCCGGCGGTCGGGGTGGCCAGCGCGGAGCGACGGAAGCCGGTACGCGAGAATCGGCAGCGTGACGAGCATTCCGAACGTTCTCGCCAACCGGTACGCCTCGCCAGAGTTGGTCGCCCTCTGGTCCCCCGAGCAGAAGATCAGAATGGAACGGCGGCTCTGGCTGGCCGTGCTCCGGGCCCAGCAGGATCTCGGCGTCCCGGTACCGGACGGGGTGGTCGAGGCGTACGAGCGGGTCCTCGACTCGGTCGACCTCGCCTCGATCGCGGCCCGCGAGCGGATCACCCGGCACGACGTGAAGGCCCGGATCGAGGAGTTCAGCGAGCTCGCCGGGCACGAGCACGTGCACAAGGGCATGACCTCCCGCGACCTCACCGAGAACGTCGAGCAGTTGCAGGTGCGCGCCTCGCTGGAGCTGATCCGGGACCGCGTGGTCGCGGCGCTGGCCCGGCTGGCCCGACTCGCCGTCGAGCATTCCGACCTGGTCGTGACCGGTCGGTCGCACAACGTCGCCGCGCAGGCCACCACGCTGGGCAAGCGCTTCGCGTCGGCCGCTGAGGAACTGCTCATCGCGTACGAGCGGCTGGACGATCTGATCGGCTGGTACCCGCTGCGTGGCATCAAGGGTCCGGTCGGTACCGCCGCCGACCAGCTCGATCTCTTCGACGGGGACGCCGGGAAGGTCGCCGAGCTGGAGCGGCGGGTGGCCGAGCACCTCGGCTTCACCCGGGTGCTGGACAGCGTCGGCCAGGTCTACCCGCGCTCGATCGACTTCGCGGTGCTCGCGGCGCTGGCCCAGGTCGCCGCCGCGCCGTCCTCGCTGGCCACCACGATCCGGTTGATGGTCGGGCAGGAGCTGGCCACCGAGGGTTTCAAGCCCGGCCAGGTCGGATCCTCCGCGATGCCGCACAAGATGAACACCAGGTCCAGCGAACGGGTGAACGGCTTCGCCGTGATCATCCGGGGTTACCTGTCGATGGTCGGCGAGCTGGCCGGTGACCAGTGGAACGAGGGGGACGTCTCCTGCTCGGTGGTCCGCCGGGTGGCGTTGCCGGACGCGTTCTTCGCCGCCGACGGCCTGTTCCAGACGTTCCTCACGGTGCTCGACGAGTTCGGGGCGTACCCGGCGGTGATCAACCGGGAGCTGGAGCGGTTCCTGCCGTTCCTCGCCACCACGAAGATCCTGGTCGCGGCGGTCCGGCGGGGTGTCGGCCGGGAGGTGGCCCACGAGGTGATCAAGGAGCATGCGGTCGCCGTCGCCCTCGCGATGCGTGAGAAGGGCGCTCCGGAGAACGACCTCTTCGACCGGCTCGCCGCCGACGGTCGGCTGGGTCTCACCCGGGCGGAGATCGACGAACTGGTCGCCGACCGGGGCGGTTTCGTCGGGGCCGCGCCGGCCCAGGTGCGCGCGGTCGCCGATCGGGTCGCCGCCGTCGTGGCCGCTCACCCCGAGGCGGCCGCCTACCACCCCGCCCCCATCC
>NZ_WVUH01000270.1 GCF_017614955.1 Micromonospora echinofusca | reverse complement strand
GGCGGGGTAACGCCGCACTGGCCAACGCCCGGCGCAAGGCGCCCGGCTTCGCCGAGCTGGGCGAGCCCGGCGACCACCTGGACGTGGTACTGGAACTCAAGAGCGTGGCCGACGTCGGGCTGGTGGGTTTCCCGTCGGCTGGCAAGTCGTCGCTGATCTCCGTGCTCTCCGCCGCCAAACCCAAGATCGCCGACTATCCGTTCACCACCCTGGTACCCAACCTCGGCGTGGTCCGGGTCGACAACCACACCTTCACCGTCGCCGACGTACCCGGGCTGATCCCGGGCGCGGCCCAGGGCAGAGGGCTCGGGCTGGAGTTCCTCCGGCACATCGAGCGGTGCGCCGTGCTGGTGCACGTGGTCGACTCGGCGACCCTGGAACCGGGTCGGGACCCGCTCGCCGACATCGACGCGATCGAGGCCGAGTTGTCGGAGTACGGCGGCCTCACCGACCGTCCCCGGCTGGTGGTACTCAACAAGATCGACGTGCCGGACGGCCGGGACCTCGCCGAGATCGTCCGGCCCGACCTGGAGGAACGCGGCTTCCGCGTGTTCGAGGTGTCCGCAGCGACCCGGGAGGGGCTGCGGGAGTTCACCTACGCCCTCGCCGAGCTGGTCGAGCAGGCCAGGGCGGCGGCACCGACCCCGGAACCGACCCGGATCGTGATCCGGCCGACCGCCGTGGACGACGCCGGCTTCACCATCGAGACCGCAGCCGACGGCGCGTACGTGGTGCGCGGCCAACGGCCGGAGCGCTGGGTGCGGCAGACCAACTTCGACAACGACGAGGCGGTCGGGTACCTGGCCGACCGGCTGGCCCGCCTGGGCGTCGAGGAGAAACTGGCCAAGGCCGGTGCCGAACCGGGCAGTCTGGTGCGCATCGGGGAACGCGAGTTCGACTGGCAGCCCACCCTGTACGCCGGGGTGGACTTCACCCCGGGTAACCGGGGCACCGACTTCCGGCTGGAGGAGAAGTCGAGCCGCGCCTCGGCGGCCGAGCGGCTGGCGGCCCGCAAGGCGCGCCGGCAGCGGCCCGCCGACGAGCTCCCGTCGGCGGACGTGGCGGTGGCGGACGAGTCGGGCGAGTCGGAACCGTACGAGGACGAGCCGGCCGGTCGGCTGACCGGCCGCCAGGGGTAACCGGCGGGAAACCTGGCGGACATCGCCCGGAGCTAGCGTGACGACGTGCTGATCGCGTCCTGCCCCGCCACCGACCCCGAACTGCTGTCCATGATCGACGCGCAGCAGCGTGAGCTGCGCGAAGCGGACGGGGGACTGGACGGGCAGGTGACCGTGACGCATCAGGACATCCGGTACCTGGTCGTCGTGGTCGACGGGCGGCCGGTCGCCTGCGGCGGGTTGCAGGCGCTCGACCCCGGCACCGGCGAGGTGAAGCGGATGTACGTCCGACCCACCCACCGGGGGCGGGGAATCGGCCGGCACCTGCTCGTCGCGCTGGAGGAACTGGCCTTCCAGGCCGGGCACACCCGGGTCTGCCTGGAGACCGGCACGTACCTGCCGGCGGCGATCGCCCTCTACCGCTCCTGCGGGTACGCCGAGATCCCGGTCTACGGCGAGTACGTCGACAACCCGTACAGCGTCTGCTTCGCCAAGTGGCTCCCGGTGGCCGCCTGAGCTGACCGTCGGTCGCCGCCGGTACCCGGGGATGCCCCGGGTACCGGCGGTGATGTCTCGCCGTCCGGGCCGGCTCGCGGCGGGCCGGCTGTCTTCTTCAAGCGAGCCCGAGGACGGTGCGGACCCGGTCCACCGTCCCGGCGGTGCGTGCCCGGGCCGTCACCGCGCCCTCGGCGAGGATCTCCCGCACCTGCTCCGGGGCGGCGGCCAGTTCGGCGTACCGCTGCTGCACCGGCTCGACCAGGCCGATGACCGCGTCGGCGGTGGCCTGCTTCAGCTCGCCGTACGAGGAGAACGTCTCCGCCAGGTGGTCCGGTGTACCGCCGGTGCAGGCGGCCAGGATCTCCAGCAGGTTGGCCACTCCGGGGCGTCGGACCGGGTCGTACCCGACGGTCCGGCCGGAGTCGGTGACCGCCCGCAGCAGTTTGCGCCGGATCACCCGAGGTGGGTCGAGCAGCAGGATACTGCCGGCCTCGCCCGCTGCGGACTTGCTCATCTTCCGGGTCGGTTCGGTCAGGTCCATCACCCGGGTGGCGACCTGCTGGCGTACTGCCCGGGGCACCGTGAAGGTCGGACCGTACCGGGCGTTGAACCGGACGGCCAGGTCCCGGGCCAGCTCCAGGTGCTGGGTCTGGTCGTCGCCGACCGGCACCTCGTCCGCGTCGTGCAGCAGGATGTCGGCCGCCATCAGGACCGGGTAGGTCAACAGGCTCAGGCGTACCTGCTGCTGGGCGGCGGACTTCTCCTTGAACTGGATCATCCGGTGTGCCTCGCCGTACCCGGTGACACATTCGAGCAGGTAGTGCAGTTCGGTGTGCTGGGGCACCTGCGACTGGACGTAGAGCAGGGCCCGCCGCGGGTCGAGACCGGCGGCGAGCAGCAGGGTGGCCTGTTCCAGGGTGCGGGCCCGGAGTTGCCCGGGATCGTGCTCGATGGTGAGCGCGTGCAGGTCGCTGAGGAAGACGACGGTGTCGGACCGGTCCTGCCCGTCGACGACCGGTCGGACGGCGCCGAGCAGATTGCCCAGGTGCAGACGACCGGACGGGGTGAACCCGGTCAGCCGCCGGAGGCTCCGGAGGGTCGTGGTGGTCATCGCTGGCTCCTTCTGGATCGAGCCGACCACCCCCGGCGGGGCGCAACGTGCAACGGCCGCCCCGGGAGGGGCGGCCGTTTCTGGTCGTGGGTGCGCGGATAGCGGGCCGCCCGTCAGGGCGCCCACCAGCACTGCCTGGTCGTCGTCCGCACCCGGCCAGCCTACACCGGCAGTCAGCCGCCGGTCATCGCATGCGGCGCGGTGACCGGCTTGGACTCGGGCGACCCGTGCTGGCGCAGGACGATGCTCAACAGGATGAGCGCCCCCACGGCGAGGAACTCGCTCTGCCAGTTCTGCATCGACTGGAACCAGAACTCGCTGGTGCGCAGGAAATCCCAGGCGCTGACCGGGGCGGCGCCGCTCTGCAACGCCTGCTCCCGGTTGTACTCGGCGGTACCGCCGAGCAGGTGGCCGACGAACGAGCCGGCGAAGATCAGGAAGAGGGCGAGGGAGAGGCTGTTGCGGTAGAGCACCAGCGGCAGGCCGCCGGTGTGCACCGGCCGGGGGGAGTCGGGGCGGGCCTGTTCCCGGTAGTCCTCGGGCCGGTCGTGCTGCCCCTCCGGCTTGGACTCCGAGGAGCCGTGCTGTACCAGGTACGAGGTCAGCAGAACGTAACCGGCCATCTGGAGGAATTCGGATTCCCAGTTCTCGAAGACCGACTCGATGAAATGGCCACTGGTGAGGTAGCCGAGATATTCGAGAGGTGGACTGCCGTACTCGCGCAGTTCGTCGTTGTGCGCGTGCCAACCGAAGATGCTGTGCAGCACGAGAAATACCAGGAAGGCGCTCAGCATCGTGATCGAGAGCGCATTCTCCTTCATCCACCGGGGCATGCGTACCCCTCCTCAGAAACGGTCAGGTCTGCGTCTCTCCGATGCCCTGATCGATCGGTGCGCAAACGTTCCACGGGACGGAACGGCAGGTCGGGAGGGGCGGGGTGCCGGGCACCGCCGGCAGGGGCGACCGGTCCGGCATCAGGGCGCGGGGTTGTCCAACTGCCGGGCGTCGGCGTTCGCCCGGGGGGAGAGCAGCAGGCCGAGGATGAGCATCCCGAGACCGAGCCCCAGGTGCAGCCAGTTGTCGGCCCCGTTGACCGGGATGAAGTTGGCGGCGCTGGCATGGTCGATGACCAGCCCGTACAGCCAGAGGGCCAGGTAGACCGCACCGCCGCCGGCCAGGTAGATCCGGGAGCCGACGACACTGCGGGACAGCACCAGGCCGGCCAGGCCGAACAGCAGGTGCACCACGTTGTGCAGCACGGACACCTGGAAGACGCCCAGGAGCTTCGCCCCGGATCCGTGCCCGGCGAAGCTGAGGTCCCCGTAGCCGGTCGTCACTCCGGGTACGAAGCCGAGCAGCCCGACCAGGACGAAGGTCGCCGCCACGATGGCGGCGGCCCGTTGGATGCGGCTGCCGACGCGGCCCGGCCGGCTGCGTCGCCGACCCGTCACCTCACGTGTCATCTGCTCGCCTCTCGGTGACACATCGATATTGCCGGGACACGACCGTCGCTCGTTTTTTCTCCGGTACGGAGCGGACGAAACGGCGACCCACCAACTTGTACCGGTGACGCTGGACCCTCGCACGACATTCACGAATTTGGCATGGAGCCGGGCCGTGGGGGTAGCAGAAAACCCGGCCGGGCAATGACCGGCCGCCCCCCAGGAACCGCAGATGCAGTAGTTCAGAGCGGAAGGGATCTCATGACCAGCCATCTTTCGAACACGCCGCCCCCGACCGGTCAGCCGTACCCCAACGGTCAGTATTCTCCCGCCGGTACCCCGTCGAAGCGTGAGGCGGCGCGCGAGGTCGGCCAGCACGCCGCGCAGGCCGGCGGTGACGTGGCCCAGACCGCCAGGGAACAGGGCCGCGAGGTGGTCACCGAGGCCACCCGACAGGCCCGCAACCTCTACGGGGAGGCCCGCGACCAGCTCACCACGCAGGCCGGCACCCAGCAGCGGCGCGCCGCCGGTGGCCTGCGCTCGCTGGCCGACGAGATGCGGACCATGGCCGAGCAGGGCGGTCAGACCGGGCCGGTCAGTGAGCTGGCCCGACAGGCCGCCGACCGGGTGCACGGGGTCGCCGGTTGGCTGGAGGAGCGGGAGCCGGGCGACCTGGTCGCCGAGGTGCGCGACTACGCCCGCCGCAATCCGGGTACCTTCCTCGTCGGCGCCGCAGTGCTCGGGGTGCTGGCCGGCCGGCTGACCCGCAACGTCGCCGCCGCCGGTGACGGCGGCCAGCAGCCGCTCTCCACCGGTACCGCCGGGTTCTCCTCGGCCGAGACCGTGCCGCTCGCCGGCTACGCCGACCAGCGGGCCTACGCCGAGGAGTACGCGTACGCCGACGAGCGGACGGCCGTGCTGCCCCCGGCGACGCCGGTGCCGCCGGCCGGTGGTGTGCTGCCGCCGTCGCCCCCGGTGCCGCCGAACGGGACCACCCCCGGTGGGCTGCCGCCGGCCACCCGGACCGACCCGCTGCCCGGGGTGCCGTCGAGCGGGGTGCAGCGATGACCGTGCCCACCCAGGGGCCCGGACTCGCCAACGGCTACCGGCCCGACTCCGCCCCCGAGGTGACCCGGCAGTCCCTCGGCGACCTGATGCGGCACGTCACCGAGGACCTGTCCACGCTGATGCGCCAGGAGATCGAGCTGGCCAAGGCCGAGTTGCGCCAGGAGGGGAGCAAGGCGGGCAGGGCCGCCGGCTTCTTCGGCGGTGCCGGCTTCGGCGGGTACATGGTCCTGCTCTTCCTCTCCCTCGCCCTCTGGGGCGGCCTGTCCAACGTGATGGATTCCGGCTGGGCGGCGTTGATCGTGGCGGTCGTCTGGGTCGTCGTCGCCGCAGTGCTGTACGCCAAGGGCAAGTCGCAGGCCGCGCGGGTACGCGGCCTCACGAAGACCACCGAGACGATGCACCGGATTCCGGAGGCGCTGAAGCCGGACCGGGAAGGAGTGACCCGATGAGCACCGACCCCGAGCAGATCCGGCGGGAGATCGAGCAGACCCGCAACAACCTGAGCCACGACGTGGACGCGCTGGCGTACAAGGTCAGCCCGAGCCGCATCGTCGACGACCGCAAGCAGCGCGCCCAGGGCGCGGTACGGAAAGTGAGGGACAGGGTGATGGGAACCGCGTCGGATCTCGGGGACGCCACCGGCTCGGCCGCGTCGTCGCTGTCGCACCGGGCCTCGTCGGCGGCGCACTCGGCGTCGTCAGCTGCGCACTCGGCCGCGTCGAGCGTCGGCGAGGCCGCCCACCAGGCCCCCGCGAAGCTGCGGGCGAAGTCCGAGGGCAACCCGCTGGCCGCCGGCCTGATCGCGTTCGGTGTGGGCTGGCTCGCCTCGTCGCTGCTGCCCGCCACCGACCGGGAACAGCGGGTCGCCGGGCAGCTCCGGGAGAAGGCGGGCGAGCACAGCGGCGCGGTGAAGGAGAAGCTCGCCGAGGTCGCCCACGAGGTGAAGGAGGAACTGCGCGAGCCGGCCCAGCAGGCCACCGAGTCGGTCCGGGCCACCGCCGGCGAGGCGGTGCAGGCCGTCCGGGACGACGGGCGCGCGGCGGCGCACGACGTCCGCGACCACGCGCGTGAACAGGTGCGTTCCTGACGGTCACGGACTGTCCGTACCGGGGCGTCGACCCGGTCGACGTCGGTGGACGACCTCGCGACCCGCGACCACCCGGCCAGGTGCCGGCGTGGTCGCGGGTCGCGGTTTTTGCCCGGGTACGGGGTTTTAGGGCCAAAAAACGGTGATCATCTGGTTTCGTGACCGGAAGCGGGGTACGACCTTGATACGCCCCGTAGCGAAGGGAAGTCAGATGTTCAATCCGCTCGACCATCAGGGGATTCCGTTGGAGCGTCAGCTCCGGAACTGGCGGGAACTCGACGTCGACCCGATCGACCCGCTCGCCGCCGACCCGTACACCCGGTGCCGGATCATCGCGCTGAACGGCATCGAGGTGGAGGCGATCCTGTTCAGCCACCACTTCGCCCGTACCTGCACCGACCCCGAGGTCAAGCGGCAGCTCGCCGAGATCCGGTACATCGAGGCCCAGCAGCAGCGGGTGGTGAACTGGCTGCTCCCCGGGGTGCCGAGCGCGCTGGAGACCACCATCGCGTACGAGCAGGTCGCCGTCGACCTGACCTCGTGGGTGGCCCGGATGGAGCCGGACCCCTACCTCCAGCAGGCGTACGAGTTCGGCGTACTGGAGGACTTCGACCACCTGTACCGGTACGCCAACCTGTTCGAGCTGATCGAACGGCGTCGGGCCGCGAAGGTGGTCGACGACCTGACCGAGGTGATGCCCGGGCGGCCCACCAAGGCGCACCACCGGCACCCGGTGGACAACGTCCGCGACCCGTACGACCGGACCACCGTCGACCCGCTGTCCAAGCTGCACGCCCTGACGATCATGGCCGCCGAGCAGCAGACCATGAACTTCTACATGAACGTCGGCCCGCAGTACATGGAACCCATCGCCCGCCAGCTCTACCAGGAGATCGGGCTGATCGAGGAGGAGCACGTCACCCACTACGAGTCCCTGGTCGACCCCGGGGAGACCTGGTGGGAGCGGCTGGTCAACCACGAGTACAACGAGTGCTACCTCTACTACTCGTTCATGACTCAGGAGAGCGACCCGAAGGTCCGGGCGATCTGGGAACTGCACCTGAACATGGAGGTCGAGCAGCTCCGTATCGCCTGCGACCTGATGCGCCGGCACGACGGGCGGGAACCCGCCGACATCCTCGCGCCGGCCCTGCCGGAACCGGTGCGCTTCGAACCCAACAAGGAGTTCCTGCGCAACCTGCTGGCCACCCAGATCGACCTGACCACCCTCGGTGCCGGGTACGTGCGGGAGGCCCACGAACGCTTCGAACGGATGCAGCAGCAACTGCACGGCGGGGAGGCGCCGGCCAGCGAGCGGGTGATCGACGAGCACCGGGCGAAGTTCGGTGACGAGTACCGGATCGAGACCGCCGGGCCGCACCCGGTGACCGCACTGCGGGGGGAGAAGCAGCATGCCTGACCAGGAGGATGTCGTCGATCTGCTGCTCGCCCAGCACGCCCGGATCGAGGAACTGTTCGCCGCCGTGCTGGCCGGCACCGGCGAGGCGCGGCGGGAGTCGTTCCACGAGCTGGTCCGGTTGCTGGCGGTACACGAGACCGCCGAGGAGGAGATCGTCCACCCGCTGGCCCGGCGCAGCATCGACGCCGGTGACGACGTGGTGGAGGCCCGCCTGGCCGAGGAGCGGGCGGCCAAGGAACTTCTCGCCGAACTGCACGACATCGGCCCGGACGCGCCGAGCTTCGACAGCCGGATCGTCGTCCTGCGCGACGCCGTCCTGGCGCACGCCACCTACGAGGAACGGTACGAGTTCCCGCAGCTCCGGCACAGCGTGGACGCGGACCGGCTGCGGGGCGCCGCCCGGGCGGTACGAGCCGCCGAGGCGGTGGCCCCGACCCGTCCGCATCCCGGGGTGGAGTCGGCGTCGGCGAACCTGCTGGCCGGGCCGGCGGTGGCGGTCTTCGACCGGCTGCGGGACGCGGCCCGGGACGCGATGCGGCACTGAGCGCGGTGTGTGGCGGTGGTCCCGGGCGCGGTGTGTGGCGGTGGTCCCGGGCGCGGTGTGTGGCGGTGGTCCCGGGCGCGGTGTGTGGCGGTGGTCCCGGGCGCGGTGTGTGGCGGTGGTCCCGGGCGTCGTGCCCGGCGCTGGTTTGCGCGCCGGAAGCGTTAGAAAGGGCCCCTTCCTCTACCGAAAGCGTTAAGAAGGGGCCCTTCCTTCGGTCAGTTGGCTGTACGGATTCCGGTCAGCACGAGTCCGCTCGCCGGTCCGGTGGGTACCCGCCGCAGGTCCACGGTCAGGTCCTGCGGTGGGACCTCGTACCGCATGCCCGTGGTGAGCTGGCGCAGAGCCGTTTCCATCAGCGCGATGGTGACCCACTCACCGGCGCACCGGTGGCCGGTGACATGGTCACCACCGCCCTGGGGGACCAGGCTGAACGCGTCCGGGGTCACCCCGGCGAACCGTTCCGGCCGGAACCGTTCGGGGTCGGACCAGAGCCCACCGTGGTGGTCGGTGCCGTACAGGTCGAGCAGGACCCGTCGACCCCGGGGAAAGTGATGGCCCCGCCAGTCGAAGGAGCGGCGGACCTTCGCCACGGCGGCCGGGAAGAACGGGTAGTAGCGGCGTACCTCCTGGACGAACTGTCGGGCGGCGTCCTCGTCGGCGCGTACCCGGTCGACCCACTCCGGGTGCTCGCGCAGGGCGAGAGCGGTGAACGTGACGTACCGGTCGATGGCCACCGTGGGGCGGAGGACGTTGAGCACCTCGACGGCGGCGATCCGGGAACTGAGCGGGCGTCCGTTCGCATCGAGGTGCTCGGCGACCACCCGCAGGGCGCAGCCCGCCGGCACCGGCAGCGCCCCGGAACGGACCCGGGTCACCAGCTCCGCGATCCGGTGCTCGGCCCGCCGGCGGGCCAGTCGACCACGCCAGTACCCCGGCCCGACCCTGGCCCCCGATTCGACCATCGCCCGCAACTCCCGGTAGCGGCGCCGGACCGCCGACTCCGGCAGCGGTACGCCCGCCCATCCGTGTACCGCCCGGGTGAGCAGCCCGCCCACCTCGTCGTGCAGCACGATCCGGCCCCGGCGCTGCCAGTCGGGCAGCCGATCCTGCCACGCCCCGGCGAAGAGCCGGGTCAGGTCCCCGATCCCGGCCGGGGTCATCAGAGACAGGAACATCCCCTTGCGCCGCCGGTGTGCCGAGCCGTCGAGCCCCTGCACACCGCCCACCCCGGTGAGGGTCCGTTGGAGTCGTCCCGGGGCTGCCCCGTGGCGCTGGAACCGGTCGTCGTCGTAGAAGAGTTCGGCTGCGGCCCGTCCCCGTAGACAGATGGTGGGCCGGAGCAGCAGCCGGGCCTGGAAGATGTCGCTGTCGTACCGTTCGCACCGTTCACCGATGAACCGGTAGCCCTCCCGGGCGAAGTTCAGGGTGCTCTCCGGACTGGGGTCACGGGGCGTGGTGGCCATGGTCTCTCCTGTTGCTCCCGGGCTGCGCCAGCGGCCGGCTCCTCTGGCGGAAGTACCCCGGGTCGGGGTACTGAACCCCGCCGGATGCCGGGACGGCCGATCCGGGCGCCGCCGGATGCCGGCACGGCCGATCCGGGCGCCGCCCCGGCGCCGACGTCCCGGGCCAGCGTCGTCCTCCGACGTCGCCACCCCGGTGCGGGTCGTCGGTGGCCCGGAGCCAGCCGGGGTGGCGCTGGCCCACCCCGCTGGCCC